>JAOUCV010000125.1 GCA_029859555.1 Gammaproteobacteria bacterium | reverse complement strand
CACCTGGGCCACCGTCGGTTCGTGCGCACAGATTGGCAAGAACGTGCACCTCTCCGGTGGAGTTGGCATCGGTGGCGTACTTGAACCGGTACAGGCCAGTCCGACCATTATTGAAGACAACTGCTTCATCGGCGCCCGCTCTGAAGTTGTCGAGGGCGTCATTGTTGAGGAAGGTTCGGTGATTTCCATGGGCGTCTACATTGGCCAGAGTACCCGCATCTTTGACCGCTCAACCGGTGAAATCAGTTATGGCCGAATCCCCGCCGGCTCTGTCGTGGTCTCCGGCAACCTGCCATCCAAGGACGGCAGCTACAGCCTCTATTGTGCCGTGATCGTCAAACGTGTTGATGAGAAGACCCGTTCAAAGGTCGGCATTAATGAACTGCTGCGTGATATATAGGCAGCACCCTTTCCATGACAACGCTCTATGGCATCAAGAATTGCGACACCATCAAAAAAGCCCGCCGCTGGCTGACGGATAATAATATCGAGTACCGTTTCCATGATGTGCGCAGCGACGGCATCAGCCGCACTCATCTGCAGCGATGGATGAAGACACTCGACTGGGACAAACTGCTGAATCGCCGCGGTACCACATGGCGCAAGTTGCCGGAATCGGTCCGTGACAATATCAGCAAGGCAAGCGCCATAGCCGTGATGCTGGAGAACCCCGCCATCATCAGGCGGCCGGTACTGGAACATGACAGCTCGTTCTACCTGGGTTTCAGTGCAGACAGCTACCAGGCCATTTTCGAGACACAAACAGCCACATGAGCCCGACCCTTGAGCTATCATGCGCGCTGATCGCACGTCCGTCCGTGACACCGGATGACCAGGGTTGCCAGCAAATGCTGGCACAACGACTCGAAAAAATCGGCTTTGTTATCGAACACCTGCGCTTCGATGATGTTGACAACCTGTGGGCGCGTCGCGGCAGTGCTGAACCGGTATTTGCCTTTGCCGGTCACACCGATGTAGTACCCGCCGGGCCGCTGGCCGACTGGGACAGTGCCCCGTTCGAACCCGGGATCCGGGACGGCTACCTGTTTGGACGTGGCGCCGCCGACATGAAAAGCAGCATTGCCGCGATGGTTACCGCCTGTGAACGTTTTGTTGCCGGGCACGCTGACCACGCCGGTTCCATTGCCTTCCTCATCACCAGCGACGAGGAAGGCCCGTCGGTCAACGGCACCATCAAGGTGGTTGAGCATCTGGAAGCCCGCAACGAAAAAATCAAATGGTGCCTGGTCGGAGAACCCTCGAGCAGGGATCAAACCGGTGACACCATCAAAAACGGACGCCGCGGCTCCCTCTGCGGGGTACTGACTGTTCGCGGCCGGCAAGGCCATGTCGCCTACCCGCAGCTGGCAGACAATCCGGTTCACCGCGTCACACCTGCCCTGCACGAACTGGCCAGCATCGAGTGGGATGCCGGCAATGAATTTTTCCCGCCAACCACTTTCCAGATTTCCAATATCAACGCGGGTACCGGCGCTGAAAATGTCATACCGGGAAGCGTACAAGTATTATTCAACCTGCGCTTTTCAACCGAGTCAACGGCCGAGTCACTGAAATCACGGGTGACCGCTGTCATGGATCGTCACGGACTGGACTACGATATCCAGTGGCGACTTTCAGGCAAACCCTTTCTGACGCCGGCCGGAGAACTGGTCGATGCAGCCCGCCATGCCATTTACGCAACGATGGCAATAAATACCGAGCTATCTACCGGTGGCGGCACCTCCGACGGTCGGTTTATCGCACCAACCGGCGCCCAGGTCGTCGAGCTCGGCCCGGTTAACGCCACCATTCACCAAACAAATGAATGTGTAAATATTGCAGAACTTGATAAACTGTCTGCAATCTATGAGCAAATACTAGAGCAACTCCTGGCCTGAGAGTACAACAATGGATCATGGTCTTTTGTCACGCAGTCTGCATATCCTGATGCGACTTGCCGTAGCTGGCGGCTTCGCTACATTGGTAACGGCCTGCTCCATGGGTCAAATGGTGGTACGCGGTTCACAGACGATTCTGGACAGCGGCGTCGACTCCATGAATCGCGAAACAGACCTGCAACTTGCCAGGGATGCCATGCCGGCCAACCTGAAACTCATCGAAGGCATGCTGATCGAAGATCCAGGCAATACTGAACTGCGTCTTTTTGCAGCCGAGGGTTTTTACGGTTACAGCTTCGGGTTTATCGAAACAGAAAATCCGCCACGCGCCAAACAGCTGTACCGCCGTTGTTACGGACATGCACAACGGGCACTGCAACAGGCGGGCGTGGATATCGATCCCGAAGTCGCAACATCTGAAGCTGTTGAAGCCGCAGTCGGCAAGGCCGGCAAGAAAGCCGTACCGGCACTGTTCTGGACGGCCAGCTGCCTCGGCAAATGGATAGACCTGAGCCGGGACGACCTGGCGCTGGTTGCCAGCCTCGCCAATGTCGCCATCCTGATGGAACGCGTGCTGGAACTGGATAATGAATTCTATTTTGGCGGCGCACATCTTTTCTTCGGTGTTTACTACGGTGGACGCTCCCCCATGCTCGGCGGCGACTTCACCCGCGCTGAAGCCGAATTCCGGCGTGCGGCTGAAATCAATGACAACAAGCTGCTGATCGTCAATCTACTGCAGGCAGAATTCCTGGACCGTCAGCGACTTGACCAGCAGGCATTCCATCAGCGCCTGACAGCCATCCTTGCTGCACCGGATGACCTGTATCCTGAAATGGCACTGATAAACGGGATTGCCAGGCAAAAAGCAGCGCTGCTGCTTGATCTTGAAGAGGAATGGTTTTGAAAAACAGATTGCCGCGGCTGTTACGCCGGTTGTTGCCGGTGCTGCTGCTGGGCAGCGTGGCATTGACAGGCACAGCAACACAGGCTGAAAAAATTCACGTCCTTAAATTTGCCACGCTGGCCCCGGCCGGAACCACCTGGGTACGCCTGCTGCACGACTGGGCCGACAAGGTCAGAAAAGAAACTAACGGACGCCTGATTTTCAAGATTTACCCCGGTGGCGTACAGGGTGACGAGCCGGAGGTCCTGAAAAAGATTCGCTTCGGACAATTGCAAGGAGGCGCTTTCACCGGCTATGGGATCGGTCAGATCTACTCGCCTGTACGGGTACTGGAACTGCCTTTTCTGTTTAACGACACTGAGGAAATCGACCATGTTCGCAAGCGTTTTATGCCCGAAATCGAACAGGGTTACCGTGACAACGGCTATGAACTGCTCGGCTGGATGGAAGTCGGCTTTATCTACTTTTTCTCCAAGACCCCCATTGACTCGCTTGATGACCTGAAGGAACGCCGCATCTGGAACTGGCAGGGCGACCCCCTCGGTCAGGCCTTCTTCGAGGCCAGTGGTCTGTCTCCGGTACCCCTGTCAATCATCGATGTCTATACCAGCCTGTCGACCGGACTGATCGACACCGTCTACGCACCCCCACTGGGAGCCATTGCCATGCAGTGGTTCACCAAAACGCAATACATTACCAACATACCTATGGCGAATGGTATCGGCTCCCTTATTGTCTCCCGCCGCTTCTTCCAGAACCTGCCCCAGGATCTGCAGAAAATCCTCAAGCGCAGCGGTGCTGCCACCGGTGAAATACTGGTGGCCGCCACCCGCAAGGACAACATTGACAGCCTGAAAACCCTGCAGGACAGGGGCATGATAATGGTCGAGGCCACTGATAGCCTTGAAACCGAGGCCCTGCAGGATATCCGTATCCGTGCAGGTAAGAGCCTCATGGAAAATGGCTATATTCCGGAAACAACCATAAACAGGGTCAATCAATGGTTGCAGGATTTCCGCAACGAAAAGGCTGCAGAAGCCCCAAATGCTGCTGAATGAGCCACAACTGGTTAGCAATTTCCGCCATGCACTGATACGCATGGAAGCTTTCATGGCCGGCGCATCCCTGTTGCTGTTGCTGGGCCTGGTGTTCGGACAGGTAGTAGCTCGGAACTTTTTCCATAGCGGCATTCCGAATGCCGAACTGCTGTCCCGTTACATGGTGCTGTATGTGGCTTTCTTCGGTGCCGTGCTGGCGGTAGAAGGCAGCAAGCATATCCGCATTGATGTTGTTGCTGCCTGTATGAAGCCGGAAAACATCAGGCGGCTGCAACCACCGCTGTACCTGATTTCCTCCATCCTTTGCGGCATCATGACCTGGGCCGCGATCCGCTTCTGGTATGACGACTGGCAATATGCAGCAGAACATGAACGCTGGAGTTCCATCCTTGCATTAATCACCCCCTTCGGTTTTTTCCTGCTGTCGTTGCATTTCCTGCTGGGTGCCTTGTTTTCGCCGGCAAGGACCGACCCACCATCATGACCCTGCTGATTGTCGGCCTGCTGATCCTGCTGGCACTGCTTGGCCTGCCGTTATTTGTTGCACTTGCCGGTGGCAGTCTGCTTGCTACCTATAACGCCGGACTCGACCCGGCACTGCTTGCCGTCGAACTTAACCGGCTGGCATCATCCCCTCATCTTGCAGCCATTCCGCTGTTCACCTTTGCCGGCGTAATCCTCGCGGCCGGTGGCGCACCGCAGCGCATGATCCAGCTGTTCAACGCTTCGGTTGGCTGGCTGCCGGGCGGCATGGCCGGTGTGGCCATTGCTTCCTGCGCTTTCTTTACTGCTTTCTCGGGCGCTTCCGGCGTTACCATTCTGGCACTCGGCGGACTGATGTTTCCGATGTTGTTGCACGCCGGCTACAAGGAACGTTTTACCCTGGGTCTGCTGACCACATCCGGATCGCTGGGTCTGTTGTTTGCGCCCAGCCTGGCAATCCTGCTGTATGGCATCGTTGCCGGTGTCAGTATCGACCAGCTTTTCCTCGCGGGAATCGTACCGGGTTTCCTTCTGATGCTGATGCTTGGTCTCTACGCCCTCTACATCGGCAGAAAAGCAGACATCCCGCGACACGAATTTTCTGTTGCTGCACTGGGCAATGCACTCCGGGAAGGTATCTGGGACATATTTTTGCCAGTCGGCATACTCACCGGCATCTTTGGCGGCTATGTAACCATCACAGAGGCCTCGGCCTGCACGGCCATCTATGTGCTGTTGCTGGAAGGCGTCATCCACAGGGAGATACACCTGGTTAAACACCTGCCGTCACTGCTCAGGGACACGGCGGTGCTGGTTGGCAGCATCCTTATCATCCTGAGTGTGGCCATGGGTCTGACCAACCTGCTGATTGATGCACAAGTGCCGATGAAAATACTGGAATGGATGAGTATTCATGTCGACAGCCAACTGCAGTTCCTGCTGTTACTGAATGCATTTTTGCTGATTGTCGGCTGCATGATGGACATTTTTTCCGCCATCGTTGTGGTCGCACCGCTTATTTTACCGATCGCGGAAAGTTATGGCGTCAACTCCATTCATCTCGGCATCATTTTTCTTGCCAACCTGGAACTTGGTTACAGCACACCACCGGTCGGCATCAATCTGTTTATCGCCAGCCAGCGTTTTGGTCGCCCGGTTTTATCACTGTTTCGTGCCGCCATTCCGTTCCTGGTACTGATGGTTATCTGGCTTGCACTGATCACCTATGTGCCGTATTTCTCACTATGGTGGAAACAGTAGTTACTGCTGCGCGCCCGCTATCCCGGATTCAACCGCCGTACTGACCCGGTCTTCAAGTTGCTGCAGCAACACAGTCGCATCACTGCCCTTGCCAACATGCGTCGGGCTTACAAAGACAACGTGTGTCATGTCGTTGTGCCGGTAAAGCGTAATATGTAACGGACAAAGCGCCAGTAATTGCGGGTCAGCATTACTGACCTGGTTTGCGTACCAGCCGCTGCAGAACACCATGGAGCGAATCCCCTGCAGATTATTACGGTTGTAATCCTCACCCCAGCGCTCAGCAAAGGCGGCCAGGTTTTTCCCGATATTCGGCTCGAATACCACGAATAATTTATTTTCTTCCAGTGACTTGTGGATAGCTTCGTAGGCCGTTTCCAGGTCCTGCTGAAGTACCCAGTGACGTACACCGGCCAACTCGGCCTGGCAAACATTAAAAAACACGCCCAGCACCAGCAGTAGCGCTGCTTTCTTCATGGTTTCGATCCTCGTCGTGTTATAGCTGTGTCATGATACCCAAAACCGATATCAGGTACCGCAATGAAAAGACCCGCCGGCCTCACCGGACTGCTGTTGCTTGCCCTATGGCTCGGCGCCTGTTCCGACAACAGGCCACAACTGCCACTGTTGTCAGCCGATGCCGTCATACTGGCATTCGGAGACAGCCTGACATTTGGTACCGGTGCCCACAGGGAGCAGAGCTATCCTGCCGAGCTGGCCCGGCTGACCGGTCTTACTGTGATCAATGCAGGAATACCCGGTGAAGTGACGGCTCAGGGAGTGCATCGACTGCCCGCCTTGCTGGACCGCTATAAACCGCAGTTGTTGCTTCTGTGTCATGGCGGCAATGACCTGTTACGTAAAACCGGCGCTGCCATGACCCGCGACAATATAGAAAAAATGATTACTGCAGCAGATCAGCGCGAT
>JAOUCV010000124.1 GCA_029859555.1 Gammaproteobacteria bacterium | reverse complement strand
CAGCAGACCGGCTGATAAAATGATCACATGCCAGTCGAGAAATGTCTCCAGCTTTACCTGGATGCCCATCAGTACGAAGAAAATCGGTACCAGGATGACTTCCAGCGGCATGATCAGATCCTTGATGCAAACACTGTGTTCGCTGACACGGCCCCAGTGTTTGAAATAGGCGTCATGCATGATAAGCCCCGCAGTAAATGCCCCTATTATGGTCGCCAGTCCGGCAAGGTTTGCCATCCAGGCCAGTACCATGACAAACAGAAACGAGATAAACATCTTCGCTTCCAGGAGATCGAGGTGGCGTACCAGGGCAATGACGAGCTTCAGCAGCATCGGTCCCAGGTAGACAGCCGCAGTCAGGAAAATTGCCGTCATCGCGATCACTATCAGTATCTGTTCTGCATTGATGCCGCCGGTAACCACGATGCCGCTGACGATGGACAGCAGTAGCAGGCCGAGAATGTCATCAAGCACCGCGGCTCCGAGGATGATGCGTGCGACTTTGGTACTCTCCATGTTCAGTTCCTGCAGCACCATGACACTGATACCAATACTGGTGGCGCCGAGCGCAGCGCCGAGGAACAGGCTGGTGTGCAGGGAAATATCCGGTATCAGCAGCCACGACGAGCCAAACCCGAGTGCGAAGGGCAACACTACACCGATAGTCGCGACACGCAGGGAGTCAGGACCGACCTGGCGCATTTCATCAATACTGGTGCGCAGGCCGACCATGAACAGCAGGAAGATGATGCCATAGCGGGAAAAAACATCCAGTGTCTGCGCCACCTGGATCAGTTCACTGCCGTGAGGTCCTCGCAACAGCGACAGTACATGTGCCGTCTTTTCGGTACCCAATGCCTGCGTGCAGCAGGCCAGCTCCAGAGCCTCGCCTTGCAGCAGGTTGCCGATAGTGTCAAACAGGGCCGGCCCCTCGCGCAGCACAATGATCAGGTCAAAGCCGAACAGGTAGGCAAGGTTTCCAATCAGGATGCCCATGCCGAGTTCCCCGAGAACCGAGGGCAGTTGCAACTTGCGAGCGCTAAAGCGACCCAGCAGGGCCACGAACAGGATACCGGTCACACCGAGCAGGACGGGTGCAACCGGGTCGCTGTGCGGAGTGTGGAACTGCACGGCTGAAGCGCTGGCCGGCAGGGCAACAAGTACCAGAAGACATAACAGCAGCAGCCGGTACGGGTGTTCCCTCATGTCTGTTCCCTGTTCTCGTCGAGGCGACGTTCTATACGCTGCAGCGTTTGTTCAATTTTTTCCATGCGCTTTTCAATGTCTTTCAGGCGGTAGATTTCCTCGACCTCTTCTTCCTCTATTTCCATCTCGCCGCGTGACACAAAGTAGGCTGAAAAACTGGCAGTCAGCAGCGAGAAGAAGCCCAGGCCAAACAAAATCACGATGCCGCCGAACACCTTGCCGGCCGTGCTTTGCGGTACCACGTCACCGTATCCCACTGTTGCCACTGTCACCCAGGCCCACCAGATGCCTTCCCAGACAGTGTCGATGCTCGGGTCGATGCCGGCGATCAGGAACCCGGACATCAGGGTGAATGTCAGCGCCACCAGCAGGGTGGTGCCAAGATGGTTGCGCGTCAGGATCTTGCGGACGGTTTTCGAGGACTTCAGTAACAATGGAAACATCAGCAGCAGGCGCAGTGTCCGCAGCGCGGCGGCATGGTTGCCGCCACCCCACAACAGCGGCAACCCCGTGCCGATAATCAGCAGGTTCATCCAGTTACTGCGCAGGTAACGCGACTTGTCCTCCACCAGGCTCACGAGGACAACCATTTCCACCACAAAAAACAGCCAGATACTCCAGTCGGTGATGCGATCAAACGTCGCCGGGTAAACGCCTCTTGCACGCAGATACCATTCGATAAATATCCAGATGGCCAGCAGGATCATCGGTAGTTCGAAGCGTCCGGCCCAGCGACGGGCTGCCGGGGTTTCGGTCGCCGGGACGCCGGACAAGCCGATCAGCAGGTTGAGGGGTTGGCTGGACATGGCTGGGTTACCTGGTTTCTGTGATCCGGGTAAAGTCAGATAGTGACGAAAGTTCACCTGTGTGGCAATGGAACCGGCTGTCGCCTAGCAGATGCGTGGTAGCGGGTCGTCCTCAAGTTCTTCCAGGATACGCTCACCACCGAGCGCTGTTTGCAACAGCACATGTTTACCCTGTGCCTTGATATTGCCAATAATGGCAGCGTTTTTGCCTTGCGGCAGTGCCTGCCAGCGCTGCAGCAGTAATTCGGCATCCCCGGGTGCGACCACGGCAACCACCCGGCCTTCGCACGCCAGATACATCGGATCATAACCGAGCATGTCACATACTGATTGTACCGGATCACGCACCGGGATATGTGATTGTGAGAGACTGATTCCCATCGCGGTTGCGCGCTGCAGTTCATGGGCAACGGTTGCCAGCCCGCCGCGTGTCGGGTCGCGCATGAAACGCAATCCCGGAACCTTGAGTGCTTCCTGTGTCAGTGGCAGCACACTGGCAGCATCGGATGATACGTTGCCATGCAGGCCGAACTCTTCACGCGCCAGTAATACTGCAATACCATGGTCACCGACAGGACCGCTGACCAGAATAACGTCGTCGCCACGAATACAGTCGAGTCCGAGAGTACGGCTGCCGCGGATACCGATACCGGTGGTTGCAAGGTACAGGCCGCCGCCTTCGCCACGGCGCAGTACCTTGGTATCGCCGGCCACCACCTGTACGTCGATGGCACGGGCGCTGTCCGCCAGTGTTTTAATAATGCGGTCCAGTACTTCGACTTCCATGCCTTCCTCAATGAAGGCATTGAGGCTCAGGTATTTGGGGATTGCACCGGCAACAGCCAGGTCATTGGTGGTGCCGTGAATGGCCAGTGAACCGATGTTGCCGCCCGGGAACTCCAGCGGCTGCACGGTGAAACCGTCGGTGGTAAACATGATATCCGGGCCAGGCAGGTCCAGCGGCACGGCATCTGCCTGGACATCGAGGTCCGGGTTGGACAGGTAGCGTGCGAAAATGTCGTCGATCAGCTCGCGCATGAAGCGGCCGCCGTTACCGTGCGCAAGAGAAATGTGTGAGTCTTCCATGGTCAGGTCTGTTGCCCTGTTGGGTTGCAGCTGGTTGCTGCGTACTCGATAAGCTGTCCGTAACTGATGCCGGCGTCGTTGACAGGGATATGTTGCGGCAGTGTGACGCGAAAACCGTCATTTTCCAGTAACGAAACAGCCAGCTCGGTCAGTACCCGGTTCTGGAATACCCCGCCCGACAGGCCGATTTCGCTGATGTCCTGCGCGCTGCGCGCCAGCCGTGCCTGTTGCAGTATTGTGTCTGCCATACTGGCATGGAATACGGTGGCACGTTCCTTGCCGGAACGGGCAGCATCCAGCAGTACTTCCAGCAGCGGTTCCCAGTCAGCCACCCATGTGCCGCTGTCATCCTGTAGCAACGGCATGTTTACTGCCGTCTTGCTGCCATGACACAGGGCCTCCAGTAACATCGGTCCCTGTCCCTCGAAGCTTGCTTTGGTGCAAACACCCGTCAGCGCCGCCGCGGCATCGAAGAGGCGACCGGCAGAGGTGGTCTGCGGTGAATTGATACGCTTTTGCCAGGCCTTGTGCAGCAGTGCCAGGGTAGCCGGTATCCTTGGCCAGCAGGTGCCGGTCTCCCAGCAAACTGCCGCAGCACTGCGCCAGGGTTCGCGACCGGCGCGTTCGCCACCGGGAAGATGAAAGGGACGAAGCGTCGCAAAGCGCCGCCAGTTTCCGGGACACCCGAGCAGCGCCTCGCCACCCCACAGGTTACCGTCCTCACCGTAGCCGACACCGTCCCAGGTAAAGACCAGCCGGGTCTGCGTCAGCTGTTGCAGGTCGCAGGCCACTGCCGCGTGCGCATGATGATGGAATACCTTGTGCAGTGGCAGGCCGGTCTGCCGGGCCCAGCGGCCTGAGGCGTAGCCGGGGTGTGCATCGCAGACCACGGCCTCGGCGGTTACCTTGTAGAGTGCCTGTAAACCATCAATGGTTTTTTCGAACACTTGCAGGCTGCGCGCGTTCCCCATGTCACCGATGTGCGGTGACACCACGATGCGCTTGCCCCATGCCAGCGCGATGGTATTTTTCATATGACCACCTACCGCCAGCACCGGGTGCTGCAGCTTGAAAGGCAGGCTTTGTTCGAATGGTGCGGTGCCGCGTCCCATGCGCAGCGGGCGGGGGCGGTCACTGATTATGCGTAATACCGGGTCATCGGCAGGCCGTTCTATGGGCCGGTTATGGTGAAGAAACGCGGCGGCCACATGCCCAAGCCGTTGTTCTACATCGACATTGTCGGTCAGTACCGGTTCACCACTGATGTTTGCCGAGGTGGCGATCAGTGGTGCACCAAGGTCTGACAGTATCAGGTGATGCAGCGGGCTATAGGGCAGCATGACGCCTATCTCGTCGAGGCCGGGTGCGATCTGTGATGACAGGTCAAAACCGGGCCGTTTGCGCGCCAGCACAATGGGCCGTGCCGGTGACAGCAGCAGATCGGCCTGGTCGCGTGACAGCCAGACCCGGCTATTGATGCACTTGAGTGGCTGTCCCGCTGCTGTTGGAAACATCACCGCCAGTGGTTTATGGGCGCGTGGCTTGTTGCGACGCAGGCGTGCGATAGCTATGTCATTGCGGGCATCACACATCAGGTGGTAGCCGCCAACACCCTTGACGGCGACGATGCTGCCGGCCTGCAAGGCGGCAACACAGGCGGCCAGTGCCGCTTCATTGCCACTGATGCGTGCTGATTCCGCTGTCGCGAATTGCAGCGCCGGCCCGCAGGCGGGGCAGGCAACCGGTTCGGCATGAAAGCGGCGGTCGAGCGGGTCGGTGTACTCCCGGTGGCAAGCGTCGCACAGTTGGAAGGCTGCCATGGTGGTGGCCGGCCGGTCATACGGCATACCGCGTATCAGCGTGTAACGTGGCCCGCACTGTGTACAGTTGATAAACGGGTAGCGATAACGCCGGTTGTGCGGGTTGTGCATTTCCGTGATGCATTCGTCACAGGTAAACAGGTCCGGTGGTATGTGAATATTGACCCTGCTGCTGACGGCGCTGTCGCGGATGACGAAGTCATCGAGATCATCCAGTGTCGCCGGTTCGCAGTTTTCAAGTACCGGTCTCGACAGCGGTGGTGCATGCTGGAACAGGCGGCGGGTGAATGCATGTAACGCCTGGTTTTCGCCCTGGATGTGAATCTCTACCTGGCCGGTACAGTTGCGTACCCAGCCGGTCAGGTGATGGCTATGCGCGAGTCGATAGATGAAGGGGCGAAAGCCGACACCCTGTACACGTCCGGATACCGTCAGGTATACCGCAGCGACCGGTTCAGCAGCAACGTCAGGATCGGGATCTGTGACCGTCATGCCGTGGCCTGCTTCTTGCTGCCGCGGGCGACCGGTTCACGCATACCACCCGACCACCAGATACGGCAGGCGCCTTCATCAGAGACCATGCAGGGTCCAATCGGATGACGCGGTTTGCAGGCAACACCGAACAGGCGACATTCGTTGGGATAAATTTTTCCCAGTACCACCTTGGCGCAGTCACAACCGGGCGGCATCTCGCCGGCACGCTTGCGGGCATCGTCGGCATAATCGGGGAAGGCCTGGCGTGCATCATGTGCACGGTAACGTTCATTAATGGCAAAGCCGGAGGCCGGGATGATGCCAACACCACGCCAGTTGGCAGCGGTGACATCCATGGCCTGTTGCAGTTGTTTTCTTGCCGTGCGGTTGCCGCCGGGCCTGACGACTTCAGGATAGCAGTTGTCCAGGAAACAGCGTCCCTCGATCAGCTGGCGCAGGGTTGAATACATGGCGGCGAGCAGGCTTTCCGGCGTGAATCCGGCGACGGCGGCGGGAATGTTGTGGCGCTCAACCACGAACGCCCACTCTTCCGGCCCCATGATGGTAGAGACATGACCCGGCGCTACCAGCGCATCGAATCCGGGGGTATCTGATTCGAGCAGCATAGCAACAGCGGGCCATGTGAGACGACCGGACAACAGTATAAACAGGTTGTCCGGGATTCCTTCAACCAGTAAGGATGCTGTCGGTGCCGTGGTGGTTTCAAAACCGGCAGCAAAAAAGATGACAGGTTTTTCCGGGTTGTCACGGGCGATGCGCGCCGCTTCCTGCGGCGAAGAAACCGGGCGTATATCCGCTCCCTTCGCTTTTGCTTGTTCCAGGGTGCGCGCCTCGCAGCGCTTTACATTAACGGGTACCCGCAACATATCGCCATAGGCCACCAGGACAATGTCTTCATGTAACGCCAGTTGAATGGCCTCGAAAATATCCTCTTCCGGGCAGATGCATACCGGGCAGCCGGGGCCGGGTACCAGTTCGATATTGTCCGGCAGGGCGCTGCGCAAACCGGCCATGGTGATGGAGCGCTCATGGCCGCCGCAGACATTCATGATCTTTACGCGCGGCGGCAAGGGCAGCTCGCGGATGCGTCGCAGCCAGTCCTGTGCGCTGGCTGCCATTATGCCGGCTCCGAAGTGGCTGCGAGCTCGCTGCTGCGGTGTTCCAGTTGCTCCAGCTC
>JAOUCV010000123.1 GCA_029859555.1 Gammaproteobacteria bacterium | reverse complement strand
ATATCACCGCTTGCCGGTATCCCGGCCGTTGCCACATCTGCACCAAACGGGGTGTCACTGATACGCAAGGTGCCGCGTAACGGGTAACCCGCGGCGACCGACTTGACCTCAACCAGCTGCGGTCGCTCAGCTGCGGATATCACGCTGCGAAATTGCTGCGTCATAACCACATCGAGATTATGCGCACGTGCCGCTTCAATATGATCAGCAACCCCTGCCCGCGCCGAGGTGATTACAAGATCAGCACCGATCAACTCGGCAGATTGCAGCTGCAGGCCGCGCTCGAGGCGGTCGGTAAAAAAACCAACAGCAGTTATACTGGTGACTGCAATCACCAGCCCTATCGCAAGGATACCGAGTTCGCCACTACGCCAGTCTCGCCACAACATGCGCAGGGAGGCATGCCAGAGAAAACCATAAGCGCCCTTGCGCGTGGCTTCAGTCATGCGGCGCACTGTTTTCCCGGGGCAGCAGCCGCCCGGCCTCGAGATGCAGACGCCGGTCACACATGGCCGACAACTTGGCATCATGGGTTGCCATCACCAGCGTTGTGCCCTGCTCGGAATTCAACTCAAACAACAGTTCGATAATCTGTCTGCCGGTTTCACTGTCGAGGTTACCGGTCGGCTCGTCTGCAAACAGGCAGCGCGGCCGGGTTACAAAGGCACGCGCGATGGCACAACGTTGCTGCTCACCACCCGACAACTGGTTCGGATAATGATTCAGACGTTCGCCAAGTCCAACGCGCTCAAGTAATTCCTTCGCGGTGATACGCGGATGTATCGACTGCGCCAGCTCCAGTGGCAGCATAACGTTCTCGATCGCCGTCAAACCCGGCAGTAACTGGAAGTTCTGGAAGACAAAACCAACCATGCCGGCCCTGAGTTGCGCGCGACCATCCTCATCAAGGTCGTTCAGCACGCAACCATCGATGATCACATCACCCTTGTCCGGCGAATCCAGGCCTGCCAGCAGACCCAGCAATGTGGTCTTGCCGGAACCGGACGCGCCCAGTATCGCAATTGAGGTTCCCGTATCGATGCTGAAATTGATATCATCCAGCAGGGTTAGCACACCTTCGCGGGTAGCTACCTGTTTACCCAGCTTGCGGGCTTCGACAAAACTTCCTGATTTACTGGCAACCATCATGACACTAATCTCCACCTCGATACGTTTGCTGCTGTTGTCCCTTTTGCTGGCCACCCTGCCGGCACTATCGGCTGAAAAAGGACCACCGGCGATACTGGTGATCGGCGACAGCCTCAGCGGCGCCTATGGTATCAATATCGACGAAGGCTGGGTCGCACTGTTGCAACAACAGCTTGACTCGACAGGCCACCACTACCGCCTCATCAATGCCAGCATCAGCGGTGATACCTCGCGCACCGGTTTGGGGCGTACTGTCCGCGCCCTGCAAGCACACCAGCCTGCCATCGTGATTATTGCGCTCGGCGGCAATGACGGACTGCGCGGACTGGCTCTCTCTGACACCGAGGCCAGCCTTGCCGGAATAATTGCGCATGGCCAGCAGCAGCATGCCCGGATACTGCTGGTCGGGGTGCGACTGCCACCCAATTACGGGCCGGCTTACAATGAGCAATTCGCTGCCGTCTATCGTCGCCTGTCTGACCAGTATGCCGTACCATTGGTTCCACGCATGCTGGAACAGGTCGCTGAGCACCGTGAATTACTACAGGATGACGGCATTCACCCCACCGCCGCGGGCCAGAAAGGCATCATGCACAATATCTGGGCAGGGCTGGAGCCCATGCTGCGGGATACAACCAGGGTTACCCCGGGCACTCAAGACAGCAACCCGGGACAGTAGCTTGCCGGCAGTGACGGCATAAGACAGTTCGCCGTCGTATATCAGCATCAATAACCTGCACCCGGGACCGGTCCGCGCGCGCCAACTGCGGCAGTAGCAGAAATCCTTATAAGAAATCCTTATAATAGGTGCAATACTTTTCCCACAACAGGAACAAGCCACGCACTGGCGTGGCTTTTTTTCGCATATGACAAGCAATAAAACACAACAAGTTACCACTGTTCAGGACAAGAACCTTCGCAGCCGCGTTCGCCTGTTCGGCAACCTGCTGGGTGAAGTACTGCGTGAACAGTCCGGCGAGGGCATCTTCTATGCCGTCGAATCCTTACGCAAGGGCTACATACGCCTGCGCAAGGAGGAAAATGACAAACTCGCTAAACGCCTTTCACGTCTCATCGAGAATCTCACGCCGAACGAACTGACTGACGTCATTCGCGCCTTCAATCTCTATTTCAGCCTGGTCAACATTGCCGAGGAATCTTTTCAGCATCTGCACCGTCGACGACTGGTACACAAGAATGCCCCCCTGTGGCTTGGCTCGTTCACCGCAACCATTCAGGAACTGCATGATGAAGGCATCGAGCCACAGCAGATCCAGACGCTGCTGAATGAGGCACTCTACATGCCGGTCTTTACTGCACACCCGACAGAAGCCATTCGCCGCACCGTCATGCGTGCCCTGCGCCGGCTGTTTATTACCAGCGAGGAATTAGATGACCGGCGTATCAGTCGTGATGAGCGCGAAGCCATCCGACAGGAAATCAAGCAACAGATTCGGGTGCTATGGAACACAGACGAGGTGCGCGTCAACAAACCCAGCGTCGAGGACGAAATACGCAATGGTTTGTACTTCTTCCATGAAAGCCTGTTCGAGGCCGTACCAGCCACCTACCGTAACCTGGAAAAAGCCATTCAGCGTGTCTACCAGACAGATGACAGTGCCGCACCGATCACAGTACCGGGCGGGCTGATTCATTTTGGCTCATGGATAGGCGGCGACCGCGACGGTAACCCGTTTGTGAAACCGGCTACCACCGCACTGGCACTGCGCATGCAAATGCGGGAAATCCTGAGCATCTATATAGACAGACTCAGGGAGCTCTCCCCACGCCTGACACACTCGTCCATGCTATACCGTTTTCCCGAGGCGTTTATGGAAAACGTGCAGGCCGATGAGCAACGTTTTCCCGAGGCGATCAAGGACCTGCCGGTTGACTATGTGCATGAGCATTACCGGCACAAGTTACGCATCATGCAGTATCGCCTGAAACTGAACCTGGCCGCCGTCGAGGCGCGCATTGAAAATACCGACACCGACCCGGATACCCGGACAACCGGCTATGCGAACGAACAGGAACTGCTGGAGGACCTGCAACTGATCTCTGACTCACTGGTTGCCGGTGGCGATACTGACCTGGCCAATGCCGGTCTCAAGGACCTGATACGGCTGGTGCAAACCTTCGGCTTCTTCCTGATGCACCTCGATATTCGCCAGGAATCAACGCGCCATACCGGGGCGATCAGCGAAATCCTGAAAACACTGCCGGGTGAGATTGATTACGCCTCACTGGATGAGGCTGCACGCCAGCAACAACTGACGCAGGCACTGGAGACAATACCGCCATTACTGGATCGCAGCGGTCTCTCAGACGATACCCGGGAGACACTGGAAGTCTTCGATATCATGCGCACCATGCAGTCTGAAGTCAGTAAAAACGCATTCGGCAATTACGTCATATCCATGACGCATTCCGCCAGCCATATACTTGAAGTCATGTACCTCGCCTGGATGTGTGGTCTGGCGGGCAAACAGGACGATGAATGGTTTTGCCAGATTCGCATCAGCCCCCTGTTTGAAACCATTGAAGACCTTGATCACGCGGAAGCCATTCTCACCGAGCTGCTGCAAAACGAAACCTACCGCAGCTTGCTGAACAAGGCCTGCCATTGCCAGGAAATCATGCTGGGCTATTCGGACTCCTGCAAGGACGGTGGCATTCTTGCCTCCAACTGGAGTCTCTACGAGGCCCAGCAAAAGATTATCAGCATCACCAGTCAATACAATATCCATACACGCCTGTTTCATGGCCGTGGCGGCACTGTTGGTCGCGGTGGTGGCCCGACGCATGAGGCCATTCTGTCGCAACCACCCGGAACGGTACATGGTCAGATCAAGTTCACCGAACAGGGTGAGGTATTAAGGTATAAGTACAGTAACCTGGAGACCGCAACCTATGAACTCTCGATGGGTGTCACCGGCCTGCTGAAAGCCAGTCGCGTGGTAATCGAGTCGCACGTTGAAGACCGGCGTGACTACATGGATATCATGGACGAGCTGACGCGCCTGGGTGAGGAAAGCTACCGCGACCTGATCGATAATACCGACGGCCTGTTTGACTACTTCTACGAGGTCACACCGGTAACCGAGATTGGCTTGCTTAACATCGGCTCGCGTCCTTCGCACCGTAAACAGCAGGACCGCTCCAAGACATCGATTCGTGCTATCCCGTGGGTATTTGGCTGGGCACAGTCCCGCCACACCCTGCCCGCCTGGTACGGACTCGGTACCGCACTCGAGAAATGGCGTAATAATGACCCGACACGCATTGCCATGCTGCAGGCCATGTACCGTGACTGGCCTTTCTTCCGCGCGCTGCTTGGCAACATCCAGATGGCGCTGTTCAAGGGCGAAATGAACATCGCGCGCGAATACACCCGGCTGGCCAGCGATCAGGAAATGGCAGGCAGTATATACGGCAAGATCCGCGCCGAGCACCAGCGTACCGTCGAACAGGTGTTACAGGTCTGCGACATCCAGAAGTTGCTGGAAGAAAACCCGACGCTGGACCTTTCGCTGTTCCGTCGCAATCCGTACCTGGACCCGCTCAACAACATCCAGGTGACCCTGCTGTCAAGGTATCGCAATACCGACCTCACCGAGGAACAACGCGAACGCTGGCTTAAACCACTGTTACGCAGCATCAATGCCATCGCCGGCGGCATGCGCAACACCGGCTAGGGATATTGACTGTCGCACGCAGCAACACGATTGGGTTATAGTATCAGCAGATTCTCCACATGGTCACACTGCAGATGACACACCGGCTTGCTCTGGTTGTTGATGATTCAAAAACCGCACGCGTCACACTGAAACGCATGCTGGAAAAACACGACCTGCATGTCGACACCGTCGAATCTGCGCAGCAGGCACTCGACTACCTGATCCACAAAACTCCTGGCGTCATTTTCATGGACCACATGATGCCCGGCATGGATGGGCTGCAGGCTGTGCAGGCGATCAAGAGTAATCCGGCAACTGCCACCATTCCGATCATGATGTACACCTCCAAGGAAGGTGACCTGTATGTCAGCCAGGCACGCGCGCTCGGTGCCATCGGTATTTTGCCGAAGCAGGTCGAACCCGCCGAGCTCTATGAGGTCCTCACCAGGCTGGGCCTGGCCAGTGAACGGCGCACAGCCGAAGTACCGGGGCGCAAACGGGTGGTCATGATGGACAAGCTGCCGCAAGAAACTGCAGCAGTGGACACCGCTGAAGACATAGAAACCATTGCCCGGGAAGCAGCGGTTGCCGTTAGCCACAATAACGAAACCCACAGCCACCTCGGTGAACTGCTGGAAAATCATCACCAGGAAATGGCGCAGGAAATTCGCGAGATCCGCGGGATCGTCGACCAGCTTGGCGATCATCGCCGCAGCAATGGCAGCAGCATCCTCCCGGCACTGCTGATCGGCCTTGTGATGCTGGTGCCGTTATTATGGCTGGCCTACAGCTACAGTCAGGCACGGATAGCACTAAATACTGCCAACCAGCAACTTGTACAGCTGCAATCAGCACAAGTGACTCAGCAGCAACAGGCCAGCGCAGACAATTCGGAGAAAACCTTGCTGCGCAAGCAACTCGACACAAATAACGAACATGCCGCGCGGCAATCTGCCATGCTGTATGACAGCATTACCTGGTCCATTAACCAGAGCAGTCCCTATGACATTCGTGAAGAGGCCTACAGCGACCGGCGCCTGGCCATCATCCAGGAGCTTGTCGCAAGATTATCGGCACTGGGTTTTACCGGTACCGTGCAACTGGACTCGCACCTGGGCGAGTTCTGTCTAAACGGCAGTGAAGTGGACGGCTATATGCTGCCACCCGCCGACCTGCCGGTTACCGAATGTGCGCTGATTGGCCACCCGCTGCAGGATTTGCCCTCACTCGGCAGCCGCCAGTCCATCGCCTTTGCCAACTTCCTGTCAACATCCCCGCTGGTCAACAATAGCGGTATCGACATCGAACTGGTGCCACACCTCTACAGTCGCCCGTTGGCAAAATATCCACCCCGCCATGAAGATATCACTGCCTACGAATGGAATCGTATTGCCGCCAGAAATAATCGAGTGGACGTCACCCTGATACCCATGGTGCCTGCCGAGCGTTAAAGTAAACTATAATTCAAATATTTAACAAGACGTTACATTGTATAACTAAAAAGCTTCTACGCGTCTAACGACCGTTAAAAGCGGTATCTCCCGGCCACTGCAACAACCCGTCCGGTGATCTGTACAGCCATGATCCCGGCAAAACATGCGGGTAGAATCTTGCACTCATAATCCAGGACTGCACTACATTTTGTTCTGAAATGGAGTTTGAATCTTATGTTGACCATCCAGTATCCCCTTGCATGTTTTGCGAAGTACCCGCCCCTGATTCTGCTATCTGCCTGCTTGCTAATGGCAGCCTGCAGCAAACAGGACAA
>JAOUCV010000122.1 GCA_029859555.1 Gammaproteobacteria bacterium | reverse complement strand
GGACCTGATTTTCAGAATGAAGCTGCGTTTTCCTGACAATGTTTTCTATACCATTGGCAACCACGACAGTTTTCTGCATGAGATAATGAAGCGCGGGGTCCCCCAGGGTCTGCTCTGGGAAAAGCATGTGCTGTCGTCACGCGGGGAAGAGTACAAGGCAGGGCTGGAACTCTTTTATCAACAGTCTCCTTTACTGGTCATCTCAAAAGATTTTATTGCCTGCCATGCAGGGCCCGCGCGACGAAAGGTTTCAAGACAAATTCTGATCGATGCGCACCAGTTCCCCGATATGGTGCATGACATGACCTGGAGCAGAGTCAGAACAACTGCCTTTCCCGCTGGCTATACCCGTGGCGATGTCCGCCAGTTCCGCAAGGGTCTGGATGTCGGCAAAGATACCCCGTTTATTGTTGGCCATCACCCCTGCTCTGTCGATGAGACGTTGTGGCTGAACGTCGGTCAAATCAATCAACACCATGTCGTCATCAGCTCCCGAACCGGTCGTGTCGGCACATTCATCGGTATTGACGGCAAGATGGTGCCACAAATCTACCCGGTTGAAGCGTTAACCACCTGGCTGAATGAACAGGTCTAGTACTCTTCCGTATCAATAATCTTCCGCGGCATACCGTCGAAATCGGTACGTACATAAACCCGCATTCCGCAACGGTGAAAGTGCTGCGCCAGCAACGCATAAACTGTACATTGGTGCTCGATATCTGCTTTTGTGAAGATCCTGTCGACCGGATGACTTTGAATCGCAGCGCGAGTCTTGCGGATAGTGTAAATGCGATTCGCTGGCGAAAGCTGGAAATCAAAGACAAATCGCGCCTTCCAGTTGGTCTGAAAAAACCAGAGTTTTCCCGGCGGGATATGGATCCGTCGGTAGTCCACAGGACCCGGTGCGTCAAGCCAGGCGCGGTCAAACACAGTATGGCTGTCACGAAACCCTTTGAACGGTATTCTAAAGTGTACTTCCCGCGGTCTGAATGACAGGATCCGGCTACGCCACCAATGATCCATCGACAGATCGATACAGCCTTCTTCCGGCCAGCCACCGAGTTTTTGTATCAGGCTGGACTTGCCACTGCCTGGTGGTCCGGTGACGATGATCTGGCGAAAGCGCACACCATGGGGAACAGCCACACCCTTGACCCAGTCAACCTCTTCAACTTCGACACTATTCAAGGGCATCAAGCATCCCGGGGAGTAGAGATAAAATCAGCTGGTTACTTCATCTTATCCCATCTCCCCGCGGGAGAGGAAGTTTAGGGGACAACAGTGATGCCTTAGGAAAACATGCCTTTCAGGGTAAAAAAGAACAGTGCCGACAGCGCGGCACCCACCGGCAAGGTCACAACCCATGAAATCACGATATTCCCGATTACACGCAAATCGATTGCTCCGACTCCGCGGGCCAGACCGACACCAATGACGGCACCCACGGCGATATGCGTAGTGGAGACCGGCAAACCGGTACGCGACGCCAGCACCACGGTTGTGGCCGCCGCCAGCGTTGCACAATAGCCGCGACTCGGTGTGAGCTGGGTTATGCCACTGCCAATGGTCTTCATTACACGGTAGCCCATGGTCGCCAGACCGACGACGATACCGGTACCACCAAGCACCAGTATCCACAAGGGCAAGGCAGCCTTTTGTGCAACTTCACCGCCGGATTGGACAATGCTGATAACGGCGGCTAGTGGAGCAATACCGTTGGCGACATCGTTCGATCCATGTGCGAAGGCCATCGCACAGGCCGTGAATATCATCATGGGAGTGAAAACTTTCTCCACGCTGGCAAAGTGGAAGTCCCGGTCAGCCCCCGGGTCAATATCAATACGGTTGATCAGGTACCAGCCAATGCCGGCCAGGAGCATCCCGAAAATCACCGCCACCACGAAGCTCATACCAACAGATAACTCGATGTCCAGGTGCTTCAGACCCTTGAACATGGTAACAAGTGAGATAATAAAACCGACCAGAAAGATGTAGCCAGGCCCCCAGCGTTTTGCACTCAGGAACGGATTTTTAGTATTCAGAATAAGTCGACGGATACTCATCATCAGCAGGAAGGCAATGGTCCCACCCAGTAGCGGTGACACCACCCAGCTGGCCGCAATCTGGCCAACCTTGCCCCATTCCACCGCATCGACCCCGATACCCACCACAGCAAATCCGATGACGGCACCGACAATGGAGTGCGTAGTCGAGACCGGCCATCCCCTGGATGAAGCGATCATTAACCAGATGGCAGCCGCCAGCAGGGCGGCGAGCATGCCGTATACCAGAATCTCCGGCTGGTTGACGATCGACGAAGGATCAATAATGCCTTTGCGGATCGTCTTGGTGACATTGCCGCCAGCAATAAACGCACCTGCAAATTCGAAGATAGCGGCAATTATAATTGCCTGTTTGACCGTAATGGCACCGGATCCCACGGACGTCCCCATGGCATTGGCCACATCATTGGCGCCAATACCCCAGGTCATATACAGCCCGAATACAACAGCCATGGCCATAAATATAAAACCGTACGTTGCAATTATTTCCATTAGCTTATTCCACAACCTGAGTCTGTATATGCGAATTTAACGGTCTGCAGCTTATCTTGCGATCAGCAGTCGCAGACGGTCACCCACCTTCTCGGCATAATCTGCCAGATCACCAACCCACTCGATGAGTTGGTACCACATCATGACGGAAACCGGCTTGATTTCGTCTTCATGCTCAAACAGGTGACGAGCCAGCTCAATACCGAGCTCGTCTGTGTCATCTTCAATCAGATTCAGCTGCTCGACCATTTTTTCGACCCTTTCCGCTTCGCGCCCACGAAACCCCATGGCCAGCAGTTCGTCCAGTTCCTCGATTATTTTCGCCGACTGTTCACAGGCATCAACACTGCGTCGAGCCAGCGCCAGCATCGGCTGCTGCATGAAATCCGGTATCTCCATGCGGCGCTCGATCAGCAACCCTGCAATATCCTGGGCGGTGTCGGCGATCGAATCCTGCATTTGCAGGACCTCCAGCAAGTCACGCCGATCCACAGGCATAAACAGACTTTTAGGCAGGGCGCCACGCATATCATTCTTGATTCTGTCGGCCTCGGCTTCCTTCTCGAAGATCTTTTCCTTGGCGGCCACTACTCCCCCCTGGTCACCCGCAGCCAGGGATTCAAACAAAGGTGGAATTTCGCGGGCGCATTCAAGCACGATACGCATATGAAGCTGCAAGGCCTTGAAAGGTGACTTGCCAAACAGGTTGGCAAATGGATTTGTGGATGACATGGTTACGATCTCCTTCGGCCTGCGCTGCAAGGTGGTCACAGGCAGGCTCTAATGGTTTGGATTTTAGACCCTGAATCACTCGCCATGTTTGACATGGATCAAACATGGCTGTGAAAACAGGGACGATTAAACGACTATTTATTAGCAGCAAGCATTGCTTCCAGCCTGTCACAGAAGGTACTGATCACCTTGATGCGCGCGAAGCGCTTGTTATTACCTTCCACCAGCACCCAGGGAGCTGCATATGTGCTGGTGTGTTCGACAATATCGTTAACTGCCCAGTTATAGTCATCCCATTTCTCGCGGTTACGCCAGTCCTCATCGGTAAGTTTCCAGCGCTTGTGAGGTATTTGCTCGCGCGCCTTGAAGCGCTCCAGCTGCTCGTCCTTGGTAATGTGCACCCAGTACTTCAGCAGCAGAATCCCGTGATGAGTCAATTGTTCCTCGAATTCATTAATTTCGGAAAAGGCACGCTTCCATTCATCCTCGGAGGCAAATCCTTCAACCCGTTCCACCAGGACTCGCCCGTACCAGCTACGGTCAAAAATATTAATCCGGCCGGCACGGGACAGGTGCCTCCAGAAACGCCACAGGTAGTGGTGCGCCCGTTCCTCATCAGTAGGTGCCGCAATAGGAATAACCTGGTAGTGACGAGCATCCAGCGCCGCGGTTATCCGGCGGATCGAGCCACCCTTTCCCGCCGCATCGGCTCCCTCGAACAACAGGATGGTTGAAATCTTTTTCTTGAGTGCCTTGCGATGCAGCTTGTTAAGCCGCGCCTGACATTCCTTCAATTGCTTTCTGTAGTCGGTTTTATTGAGTTGCTGCGACATATCCAGGCTGGACACTATGGTGGTTCCCTTCAGGGGAGCTATAAGCGGTTCATCTACCGCTGTCGCCTCCTCGCTCTCCGTTTGCAGACTGCGCCCGACTGCCAGTTCCTCCAGCAATAATTCCTTCTTGCGGGTTTCCTCAAGATGCTTGCTGATTTCAGTACGAATAATTTCTCCAACGGTCAGGCTTCGGAAACACGGGTCTACGCCCTCGACGATCGTCCAGGGTGCCGTACCGGTACTGGTACGCATGATGGCCCGTTCCGCTGCCGTTTCGAAGCGGTCATAAATGTGCCAGTGCTCCCAGTCCTGCGGGGTGACACGCCAGCTGGTAAGGGGATCTTTTTCAAGTTTCTTCAGTCGTTGCTTCTGTGCATCATGACTCAGGTGCATCCAGAATTTGAGGATCAGCGCCCCGTCGTCGGCAAGAGCCTTCTCGAAAGCCAGTATACGGTCCAGATGGTCATCGAATATGGCCTCATTATCCTTGTCATGAACCCGGCGCAGTATCGGCTGTGAATACCAGGAACTAAGGAACAGGCCGATACGGCCTTTTGGTGGCAAATCGCGCCAGAAACGCCAGTATTCCGGCCTGTCACGTTCCTCGTCAGAGGGCTCATCATAGGCCCGGGTCATCAACCAGCGCGGGTCCATCCACTCATTCAGAACATTAACGGTGTCACCCTTGCCACCGCCGTCTACCCCGGCAAACAGGATAATTACCGGAAATCGGCTACTGAGACTGAGATTCGCCTGCACCTCAAGCAAACCCTGCCTTAATAGCGGCTCCCGTTGGTTAAATTCACTCTTGGGAACGGTTTGTCCAAGCTCGGCAATTCTGAACATTTCAAGCCTCCATGATATCTGTTCATCTACTGGTCTACAGCATAAACTGAATCCGTTATCATTGATGATAAACGAATGTATGCAGTTACCGGAAGACTGATTATTAACAAGGTGAGATATGGCAAAGATTCTCGTTGAAGACCGTGACGACAGCACACGCGTTCCGTTCCTGCGCGGCATCCTGATTCGCTCTCTGCAGGATTCAGGACTGTCATTCGATTCAGCTCATGAGCTGGCGACGGGAATTCGCGACGATCTTGATAATCAGCCGGTGATAACAACCGATGAACTGCGCCAACGGGTCATCAAGCTGCTCAAGGCCAGCCCTGGCGGAAAGGATGTACTGATCCGGTACGAGCAAGAGAAAAATCTCTTTGCCCTGCAGGTGGAACAACGTGACGGGCAGGTAACGCAATTTTCCAGACTCGAGTATCAACACGGTCTCGAAAATATCGGCATCAGCAGTGATGAGGCCATGGATATAGTGGCCACCGTTTACAAACATCTGCTTGACCGACGCATCGAAAAACTGACATCACGACGACTCAGTGAACTGACCTACAGGTATCTGCGACAGTCGAGCGAACTCGGACCGGCAGTCGCCCATCGCTGGCTGGTATGGCGTGATTTCGTCAACAGCGGCAAACCCATAATTTTTCTTATAGGTGGCACGGCCGGCTGCGGCAAAAGCACCATTGCCACCATGCTTGCAAACCGTCTGGATATCGTGCGCACCCAGTCAACCGATATGCTGCGGGAAGTCATGCGTATCATGATGCCGGAGCAGCTGGTACCAGTGCTGCATGTTTCATCATTTACCGCCTGGACGGCCCTGCCAGGCAACCCGGAAGTCATTGATGATGTCTCTGATACGCTGCTGGTGAATGGCTACCGCAGCCAGGCAGATTTGCTCGCCGTTGCCATTGAAGCAGTCACCCAGCGCGCCTTGCGTGAACGGGTATCACTGATCCTTGAAGGTGTCCACATTCATTCGGCTATTGAAGAAAAGCTGTCAAAACACGATGATGCGATTGTCATACCCATCATGCTGGGTGTGCTGAAGCGTAAACAGTTACAGCAAAGAATTCGAGGTCGAGGCGCCAATGTGCCGGAGCGTAGAGCGAGTCGCTACCTTAAACACTTTGATGAAATATGGCGCCTGCAGTCCTACCTTCTGTCCGAGGCAGACCGCGCAAACAAACCTATTGTCATTAACAATGACAGGGACAAGGTGTTTCGTGAAATCATGCGCATCACCATCGAAACACTGGCAGAAGATTTCAATGCATCGCCACAAGAGGTTTTTGCCTGAAGCAAAAGATACCAGCAGGCCTTTCTCTGGCTGGAAACCCGACAGTCTTTTACGAGAAGTTTACTGCTACCTGCATCTCCAGCCGGGAGAAACACTGAGCAAGCTGTCACTCCGGCCAGAGCAGTGCGAACCAGGGCTGGTTAGTATTTAGCAGGGACAGTGCGCCGGGTCTTGAGCGGCGTCTCATCATCGTACTTGCCCTTCAGGTCGCGTTTGCCCAGTTTCACCTTGGGACGCGGCAATTCCTTGTAGGGAATCGTATTGAGCAGATGTGAAATACAGTTCAGGCGGGCACGCTTTTTGTCATCAGAGGGCACAACGTACCAGGGTACATCATCCGTATCGGTGC
>JAOUCV010000474.1 GCA_029859555.1 Gammaproteobacteria bacterium | reverse complement strand
GCAGACATTCATGATCTTTACGCGCGGCGGCAAGGGCAACTCGCGGATGCGCCGCAGCCAGTGCTGTGCGCTGGCTGCCATTATGCCGGCTCCGAAGTGGCTGCGAGCTCGTCGCTGCGGTGTTCCAGTTGCTCCAGCTCGGTAAACAGCCAGTGCAACCAGCTGTCCATGCCATCGCTGTTTTTAGCCGATAATTCGATAATCGGTGCGCGGCTGGCGAGTTCCTGCAGATAACGGCGGGCATTCTCCGGTTTGAAGTCATCAAGTACCGGCAGCAGATCACACTTGCTGAGCAACACCAGGTCAGCGGCGCGAAACATCACCGGGTACTTGGCCGGTTTGTCATCACCTTCCGGCACCGACAGCAATGTGATGTTACGGTGCTGGCCAAGATCAAAACTGGCCGGACACACCAGGTTACCGACGTTCTCGATAAAGACGATATCCAGTGCACCCAGGTCCAGCTGGTGCAGCGCATCATGCACCATGTGTGCATCCAGGTGACAGGCACTGCCGGTCGTGATCTGGATGGCGGGAACGCCATGGGCGCGAATTCGGCCGGCATCATTTTCGGTTTCCAGATCGCCTTCTATGACCGCAATGGAGAACTGCTCCTTTAACACCTCGATAGTCGCTTCCAGCAGGCTGGTTTTGCCGGCCCCGGGTGACGACATCAGGTTGACGGCAAGTACCCCGTGCCTGTTGAAGTGCTCGCGGTTATGTGCGGCGGTGTGGTCATTGGCGTCGAGCAGTCCATGCAGGACACTGACTGCTTCACGGCCATCAGACGTTTTTGACAGCCGGCCGCCCGGTTGTACCAGGTGGGCATTGCCCGGTGTTACGTTACAACCACAGGTATCACACATTGTTTTTCTCCTGTTTCAATTGCCGTGTCAGCGATCAGCTTGCCTGGTTAACCCGTTCATGCTGTTGCTTTGTTGAAGTTTCAGACTCACCCGGCTCAGCCGCTGTCTGCCTGATCAACTCGATATGTTGTAACTGCATTTCATCGCCGCTTACCAGCCGGGTGCGCCAGTTACCGCAGGCGCCACACAGCAGGCGGGCGGGCAGCGCATCGGTAGTCTGCCCGCAGTGATCACAGCTGACCTGCACGGGCAGGCTGTCGATCACCAGTTCTGCCCCGGCGGCAACGCCACCGGCGCGGGCGACGAAAAACGCCTGTTGCAGCAGGCGTGCTTCCACCCCGGACAGCGGTCCGATGCCAAGGTGGATGCTGAGCACCTGCTGTGCGCGTTGTTCCAGCGCAATCTGCTCTACCTGGTCAATTAATGCCTGGCAAATGGCCAGTTCATGCACGGGAGGCTTCCTCGCCGGGATCACCTGCCAGCATCAGGTCATACATATCCCAGGCCGTGCGCGCATCGGCCGGCGTGATTTTCTGGATGGCGTAACCGACATGTACCACCACGAACTCATCAACCCTGAAGTCCTCGTCCTGGAGCATAAAAAGGCTGACTTCGCGCTGCACACCCCTGGCCTCGCAGGTCGCGACGAAACCGTCTATAGATTTGATTTGCATTGGAATTCCAAGACACATTATTGCTACCCCGCAGCTATACCGGCGCACACCGGATTTTTGACACGGGTTTATGTAAACATGAATAAATCAGGCCTGACTTGATTTATATCAACAAATACTCGCTCTCCCTGCTGTACAAATTGGCACATAATCGGGAATGAGGAGTGTCATGGTGCCGTCAAATAATACGCTGATTCTGGGTATAGGTAATACTCTACTGGCTGATGAGGGCACCGGTATTCATATGCTGGACTACCTGCAGCGGCATTATCCCGGGCACCCTGATGTTGAGTACCTTGATGGCGGCACCCTGAGTTTTACCCTGGCACCCTGGATTGAGGAGGCTGATAACCTCATTGTTATCGATGCAGCGGAACTGGACGCACATCCCGGCACGGTTGAAGTCTTTGCCGGCGAGGATATGGACCGTTTTGCCGGCAAAACCAAGCGCAGCGTGCATGAAGTCAGTCTC
>JAOUCV010000475.1 GCA_029859555.1 Gammaproteobacteria bacterium | reverse complement strand
CGTTCAAGTCGGTACAGGCCGCGCGCGCCGCCGCCCTGCTGGGCTGGGCAGCTAACAGTCTGCACGACCGTGTCGGCGGTCTGCTTTTTGGCGGCGATGGTCGCGATAATGTTTATTTCCGCCCAACCAAAGACCGGCGCGCACTGTGGCGGCTGCTCAGTGCCATGACCAGCGATCACGTCGAACACGACGAATCGAAACCCGGGCTGCTGGCCGACATTCTGCGTCAGGCCGCGCGGGGTAGCGGCACCGGCGGACTGGTGTTTGTTATTGCTGATTTCAATCGTGAACACGAGGGACTGGTGCAGGGACTGGCTCAGCTGCGACAGCGGCATGCGGTGGTCCTGGTGCCGGTCGATGATCCGGCCGACCGTGACCTGCCGGACATGGGCGACGTGATGTTTCGCGGCCCCGATGGTGAGCTGCTGACGGTGAGCACTGGTGATGCGGCCGGACGCGAAGCTTACCGGCAGGCCTGGCAGCAGCGCCGCAATAATCTGGTCCAGCTCGCCAACGGTTCGGGCTGCGCGCTGATTCCGGTGGATACCGGCGCGGACGTGCACGCTACGCTGATGCAGGGTCTGGAACGTCGTCTGCGTATGAGGTCGTTTCTGTGAATCCCGACATGGTTACGCGGCTGCGCGATATTCAGGGTCTCGACGAAATTTCCTGGTGGCCGCTCGCTCCCGGCTGGTGGTTACTGGTGCTGCTGGTGATCCTGCTGCTGTTTGCGCTGGTGTCAGTGGTACGCAACCAGCGGCGTTACCCGGCCGGCTCCTGGCGGCGGAATGCCTGGAAACAGCTGCGCACCCTCAAGCGCCAGGCCGACCGTATGCCAACGCAGCAGATCGCCGAAGAGTTGTCGGAACTGCTACGTCGTATTGCTATTGCGCGCCTCGGCCGCGCACGTGCCGCAGGGTTGAGCGGTGAACCCTGGCTGAACTGGCTTCAGCAACACGATCCGGCTGGTTTTGCCTGGACCAGGTTTGGCAAACCACTGCTCACTTTGCCCTATGCCCCGCCGGGCACCAGCCAGGATAGTATCGAGCAGTTGTTACCGTTAATCGATGCGGCGTTTGTCTGGGTTGATCGCGGTGCCGGGCGCAAACATGCTTAGTTTCGCCTGGCCGTGGATGGGGCTTCTACTGATCGTGCCGGTCAGCATGTGGCTGTTGAATCACAATCGTGCCTACACCTCAACCGACACTCGCGAACGCAAGGTTACCCTGATGCATCCCCACCTGCACAACCTGCGGGCTGCATTCAGCACTCACCGGCCGGCGACCACTATGGGCACGCGTGTTTACTACCTGTTGCTGGCCCTGCTGTGGGTCGGTCTGACAATTGCGCTGATGCGGCCGCAGTGGCTGGAGCAATATACCGAGGAGCGTAGCGAAGGCTATGACCTGATGCTTGCTGTCGATACGTCGCACTCCATGGATGCGCAGGATTTTACCGTCGCCGGTAGCCAGGTCAGTCGCATGCAGGTGGTCAAGGGTGTGATGAGCCGCTTTATCCAGGGCCGTCAGGATGACCGTGTCGGTCTGATTATTTTTGGTAGTCGCGCTTTCGTATTGTCACCGCTGACCCTGGATCGTGAAGCCGTTCGTCACTTGCTCGATGACCTGGTACCAAGCATTGCAGGCGACGGCACGGCAATGGGCGACGCTATCGGGCTCGGGGTAAAGAAGCTGCGCGAACGACCACCGGGCTCACGCGTACTGGTGTTGATCGCTGATGGCGAAAATACGGCCGGCACTATTCCCCCGCTGGTAGCAGCACAGCTGGCCGCACATGAAGATATTCGTATTTATGCAATCGGCGTGGGCAGTGATCTGAAGGAAGTCCCGATTATGGAAAATGGCCGTCTGATCACCCGCGATGATCTCGGCTTCGATGAAGCAGTAATGCGGGAAATTGCCGAAGCCACCGGCGGCGCCTACTTCCGCGGTACCGATACCAGCGCGCTGGAAAGTATTTACCGACGTATCGACGAGCTGGAAAAAAGCAAG
>JAOUCV010000472.1 GCA_029859555.1 Gammaproteobacteria bacterium | reverse complement strand
TGATCGCCTGCTGCTGTTGCTGGAACATGCTTCAAGTGACTATATCCACTGGTTTGAAACATTCCGCACTTCCTTCCGACTTAACCTGACACCTTTGGACGTTGCTCCGTATTTCAGAAGCTGCGTGGAGAGCCTGCAAAGTGCCTGGGTATTTACCTCGGCGACACTGGCTGTGGGTGAGGGTTTCGAACATTTTTCCGGTCAGCTGGGGCTTGATGATGCGCGCAAGCTGAAGCTTGACAGCCCGTTTGATTATAAAAAAAATGCCTTGCTCTACATGCCGGCAGAAATGCCGCCGCCAAATGACCGCTTCTATGTCGATGCGGTGGTCGGCTGTGCCCGTGATATTCTGCAAGCCAGCAAGGGACGGGCGTTTATGCTGTTCACCAGCCATGCGGCATTGCAATCGGCAGCCAGACAGCTGCAGGATACCTTGCCATACCCCCTGCTGGTGCAGGGCAGTGCGCCCCGGCGAGAGTTGCTGGAACGCTTCCGGGAGCTGGGTAATGCGGTGCTGCTGGGGACCAGCAGTTTCTGGGAAGGTGTTGATGTGCGGGGTGCGGCGTTATCCTGTGTGATTATCGACAAGCTGCCGTTCGGCTCGCCGGGTGAGCCGGTCCTGCAGGCGCGCATAGAAGCCATGCGCGAGCAGGGCGAGAATCCGTTTATGCAATACCAGTTGCCACGTGCCGTAATTAACCTGAAGCAGGGTGTCGGACGCCTTATCCGCGATGAAAATGACCGCGGCGTACTGGTATTATGTGATCCACGGTTGCGCGGCAAGGCTTATGGCAAGGTGTTTCTTAAAAGTTTGCCGGACATGCAGCAGACCGGCAGTACCGAGGTCGTTGAAAAATTCTTCGCAGACACTGTAGTCTCGATTGAAGAGCCGCTCACTATCTAGTTATTTCCTGTTGCCATGCCTGAATTGCTGCTTGCCATAGAAACATCGACACCTGCCTGTTCAGCTGCGCTGTCGATTGATGGTGTGGTGCTTGAACGCTATGCGCTGGCGCCGCGCCAGCACGCGGCACTGATGTTGCCGATGATTGAATCACTGTTGCTGGAAGCTGGCATTGCGGTAACGGAGCTGGATGCAGTGGCTTTCGGACGTGGTCCCGGGTCATTTACCGGTGTACGTATTGCTGCCAGCGTCATTCAGGGGATTGCTTTTGCCGCAGACCTGCCGGTTGTGCCGGTTTCCACGCTGGCTGCACTGGCGCTGGGCGGTATGCACATAACCGAAACAAAGCAGGTTATGACGGCACTGGATGCGCGCAAGGATGAAGTCTACTGGGGCTGTTTTACCGCCGCGGATGACGGTGCTGTGGTGCTGCAGGACGCCGAAGTTGTGTGTGCGCCGGTTGATATCAGTTGCCCGGACAGTGGCGACTGGGTCGGTGTCGGCAGTGGCTGGGAAGCCCATGGCGACAGTCTGATGCAACAAGCTGCCGAGCGGGTGGTTCGGGTGCTGCCGGATTTTGAACCGCGCGCCGGCGATGTGGCCCGCCTGGCTGTGATTGATTACCGTCTGGGTATGCTGACAGAACCTGCAGCAGCGGTGCCGGTGTACTTGCGCAATAATGTGGCGCAAGTAAAAAAAAGTCTGCGCTGATTATTCCCGGGTATGGGCAGTGGCATGCTAGCTAGAGCGCACCACTTTGCCTGAGCAGCTGGCTGATGGCCTCTGCCATACGCCGGTAACCCTCTGCATTCGGGTGAATCCGGTCTGATTTCAGCTTGTTGTCAGCTTCCACTTGCGGGAGTATCTCGCCCTCGTACACAAGTCCGTGTTGCTCGGCTATTTCGTTGTATATCGGAGCTGCCTCCAGGAACATCAGGGCCGGCTGCGGAACGCCGATCAGCAGTGTCGGTATATCGCGCTGAGCTGCTGCGGTAATCATTTTTTCTATATTGTCGCGGGTCATGGCAGCGCCGGTTTTACGTAACAGGTCATTGCCGCCATGACACAGAAGCAACAACTGCGGTTTATAGCGGTCCAGCAAGGCGGGCAGTCGATGC
>JAOUCV010000473.1 GCA_029859555.1 Gammaproteobacteria bacterium | reverse complement strand
CTGTCCGCTGATTCTGCCCGTCGGGTTAAATTCGAAATCCAGGAAAAGCATTTGCCCGGACTGGAAGTCGATACCCTCTTCGCCGTCCTCTTTCAAGTCGTCATCAAAGCCCTGCATGATGAATTTCGTCTCAATGCGCGCGCCTGACAAGCGTATTTTTTGCGTGGTCTCGCGGGTTTCTTCCTTGAGCATACGGACATCACTCTTGAGCTCGAGATAATCCATATTCATATTATCGAATGACTGATTGATCGCGGCTTTTTTGTAGACATACGGGTCTATGTTCCAGATCTCCGCCATCGTATCGTAGGCCATTCTCGGTTCCGCTCTGTATACACCGTCGCTATTGACCGTTCCAAGCCGGGTGATACCCCACCATTCCTCGTTCATGTTGTTCTGGCCATCAACATAGTCGGATGGATAGCCGCCGTTGGCCCATGATGCATTGGTATCGTGTATGTCCAGATTTGCCTGGTCTTCGACACCGTACTTCCACCATTCATCACGCCACTCAAACACGAACCCGCCGATTGAGTTACCCTCTTCTCCGTTGCCATAGCTTTTGCTGTACATTTCCTGCCACTGGTCCTTGAGCATGGTGGCCTGCGACAACATATCCTCTTGCCTGGTCCTGGCGTTATATGCATCACTGCCGAACTCAAAGAACACCACGGGAAGGTCCAGCTTGGCCTTTGCTTCCTCCCACAGGTTGGTAAAAGACTTGCCCCGGTAAGTATTGACGCCAAGTACGTCCAACTCGGGAACATACTCCGCAATCAGGTCGATATACTGGAGATCGCCGTTAACAATCGTAAAAGGGTGATTCCTGTCGATACGCTTGCCTGATGCCAGGACTTCATTGAACAGGGAATACAGGTATTTTGCCTTCTCCCTGTGCTGTTCACCTGCAGGCAGATTTTCGATTTCAGAACTGGCCCATTCGAGGCCATAATTGCTTTCATTACCGAAAGCGAACATCAGCACACCGGACACGTTTTTATATTTTTCCACCGTTTCGAGCATGTCTTTCTTGATGGTCGCACGGGTAAGCTCGTCGGAGTAATCAGTCCTCGGGATCCATTTACCGCCAACACTGTAGCCATACCTTCCCATGAGAGGATTTATGACAGTCATGATGCCGTACTCTTCATAGACGTAAGTTACCCACTCAGGCGGCATAATGGAGAAACTGCGGACCGCATTTACCCCGGCAGCACTCATCAGGCCAAACTCATAATCGAGTACTTTCCTGACCTGCTCCTCGGGCTGTGTATACAGTTCGTAATTAAAATTCTGGTTTCTTGGCGTGTAGCCCCACACGACCCCCTTCACATAGAAATCACTGCCATTCACCTGCAGTTTCCAGCCGTTTTCATCCTGATAGGTTGTTACTACGTCAGCGGCCTGCGCCTGACTCATAACAGGACTGTAAACAATCAGAAAAATCGCCAAAAAACCGCAAAATTTCTTGATACCTTTAATAATAGTTAAACCTGACATTGTGCCACCCTATAGTTGTGAGCCTGACTTACGGATAATAAATAAACCCTGCAGCATCCTTGTTGTATTAATGATCAAAATTTTCTGTGTATAGAAATGCAATTTCTGTCCCCGCTTTATAATTGAATGCGAACAGTTTGCACGGAGTTACCGGTAATATTGACTTCCGCATACTGCATACCGATCTGCAGCATGTAAACAAGCGACTGTTTGGTTGTATTCAGTAACTGCACAGTCAGGAGCTTGTCAGCATTAATTGTGGCGCTTGCATGTATAGCGTCATCATCCAGACCATCCAGGTACTTGTACGCCTGAACGGCTTTATCACCCGGCCTTATTGTCCTGCTGAATTGCGCAAGCACATAATAAACCGGCGTGTAATATACATTCTGCGTTGCCACATCGATCATGATAGGCGCACCGCAAAAATTGCCGACATGATTGGGGCCGCCATCCCGGTCGAGAACAATATTCCAGTCTATCCAGCCTGTCATCCAGTTATTCAGGCTGACGATGATATTT
>JAOUCV010000121.1 GCA_029859555.1 Gammaproteobacteria bacterium | reverse complement strand
GTAAAAGCCACGCACGCTGGAGAATATGATTATATCACCGGGAATCTCGTGAGCAGCCCGGTTTTGTGCGTAGCGGCCGGTGACAATAACAATCACGTAGTTGTATTAATTTTTTATCATGCATGTTCGGGAGGGGTAAACAAGATAAAAACAAACAGCTTGGGAATCAGGATTATTACTCTTGTTTTCATACCGAGTCTGTTGCTGCCGGCGTATGGCAGGGGACTTCACCATTGATCTGGTCCCTGATAAATCCATTGCAATTAAACAGTCCGATAAAAAGCCCTGTGAGGATTATCGGTTCAGGCTGCTTCCTGGCCCGAGAATTATTGATACCGAAGTCGCCCGTGGCAGCGCCATGGTAAGCGGCTGCAAGGCGCCATAAAAACCCGCTTCGGCCGGATTTTTTTATGCCAGTATATGTTTCTCCGCCAGTGTCAGGCCGAGCATGGTCTTGGCATCAGACAGGGTGCCGTCATGAACCTGTTGCAGCGCTTGTTCCAGGGGTAGCCAGTGTACCTCGAGCAGTTCATCGTCTTCCGGCTGCGCGGGTACAGCAGTAAGGTTGCGGGCAAGATAAAGATGAATGATCTCGTCGCAGAACCCCGGGCTGACGAGAATTTCGCCGAGCATGTCCCAGTGGCCGGCCTGCAGTCCTGCCTCTTCTGCCAGTTCACGTGCTGCCGTCGTTTGCGGACCTTCATCTGTTTCCAGTTTGCCAGCGGGTAATTCCCATATCCAGCCACCAGCTGCATGCCGGAACTGGCGCAGCAGGCATACCCGGTTGTGCGAGTCCAGTGCAACAATGGCGGCCCCGCCGGGGTGGTGCAGTATTTCCAGATCCACGGCTTTGCCGTTGGGTAGCGTTACGTTATCGATGACCAGTTGCAGTATCTGGCCCTGGTAAATTAATTTTCTGCTGTTTGTCACAGGACTTCCTCCCGGTAAATGACTTAACGGATTATAATAGTGTCATAAATTGAAGGAGGCCCGGGTGCAACCGTTTTTCGAAAGATTTTCGCTACGTTTTTCCTGCACACAGTGCGGTAAATGTTGCATAACGGCCGGTGATTACCATGTGTTTCTGACGGAATCGGAAGCGCAGGAGATCTGTAGCCATCTGCAGTTGAGCCGGGGCTGGTTTCGCAGACGTTACCTGCGGCGACTGGAAGAGGGCGATCTGGTGCTTGCCTCGGGTACAGGCGATGGCTGTGTCTTTTTAAGCGCCCGGGGGCATTGCCGTGTCTATCCGGTAAGACCACTACAGTGCCGTAGCTATCCATTCTGGCCTGAACTGGCAGGTAATGCCAGGGCCTGGAACAGGGAAATGCGTCGTTGTGAAGGTATTAATCAGGGTGAGGTAGTTCCGCTCGCAAGCATACGCCGGAAAGTCAAGGCCTGCCTCGAGCAGGACGGCTGATGTTGCCGCGCGGCGGTCAGTTGCCGGTTAAGCTCCGGGTTCAAAGCAGCCCAGTAACTGACCGGCATCTGCCGGTGCATGGCTATCATGATACAACTGCACCAGTTGCATCCCCCGGGCAGGGGCAAGTAACGGGCCGCTGGTAAGCGTGTCAAAGACATTTCCGCCAAGCAGTTGCTGCGTGATGGTGAGATAGAGACGATCAAGGACCTGTGCTTTTAGCAGGGTATAAAAAACTGCCGGACCGGCGATGGCATAGATGCTTCGATATCCGCGAGTCGCAAGCGCGGGCAGCATGAGGTGAGCTTCAACCCGTTTTCCGCTGCCGGCATGGATGACGTCTATGCCATGCTGTTGCAGCTTGTGTATCTTATCCGCATCCGCTGCAGCGCCGGTGATTACCAGTAACTTTCGAGAGCGGTAAGGTTCAAGTGCGGCTAGCGGAATATCCAGGCTGCTGCTGATGATCGCGATGTCCGGCTGTGCGGACAGCCCCTGTTTGCTGCGCCATTCACGGATATCTGCATATTCATTGCTACTTCCTATCGGCAGAACGTCCTGGGCTTCTCCCAGCACACTTTGCCGGTAAAAGCGGCCACTGGTGATTAGCAGGTCAGCCTGTCCTGCGAGTTCCTGGTAGAGTCGCCAGTCACGCTGATTAGCAATGGCAGGCGGGACGGTATGGGTGTCACGATCGTCGGTTGCGATAGCGATGCGGCCATCCAGTGAAGTGATGAAATTACTGTACACAAAGGGGCGGTCAATGCTTCCCCGGGTGTGTAGCTGATGCTGCAGATACAGGCCTTCCAGCTCACACTGTTCCGCTGGTAAAGGGTAGAGTCGGGTTATTTTCTTTTGCATGTCCATGGATCCTGTAGGCCGGCCGTATATCAACGGGGGTCAGTGTGCCGTCGCGGTGACCGGTATTTCCGTCAGAAAGACGCGCCCTGAGCTATATCGCCGCTTGTCATTATTTGATTATACTGATGTTATTGGGTAGCGGGATAACAGCTACGGCCGGGCTGGAGTCTATGGATACAAGTAAACAGATCGTTATATATCCGGGTGATGGCACGCTAGCGGATGAGCAGTGCCGCTGGCTGGAGCAGGCCGGCTTGTCGGTAAAGCAGGCTTCCAGTTTTTCCCTGTTCGAAAAGTTCGCAGAAAGCAAACATGTTGCCGCCCTGATTGTTGACCTGTCACAGGTTGATTCCGAGATTAGCTGCATTGAAGCCGTCGCTCAGCTGATGGCCGGCCTGAGCCGTTCACCTGGACTGATTTTTCTTTCTGATCGTGCAGATCAGGAAGTAAGATTGCACGCGGTACGTGCCGGGGGTGATTGCTTTCTGCTTAAACCGGTAAGTCCTGCAATGCTCTTGTCTCATCTGGAACCGGTGTTGCTGGCAGCCACGCACAGTTACCGGGTGCTGCTGATAGGTGAATCACAGGGGCTACTGCTGGAAGAAGTTTCCATACTGCAGCAGCAAGGTGTAATGGTGAAGCAGGTCGACACAGTATCCGAGGCGCTGTTGACGGTAATAAATCAGGCACCTGATCTGTTAATGATTGAACAGGAACTGTCTTGTTGTCGTGGCGATCAACTTGGAAAAATGTTTCATCAACTTGCCGACTATGCTGACCTGCCGGTTATTTATCTGGTTGCTGAGAGCGCCGATATTGCCGGTGTTATAACGGATCACGCCAGTGAGGCACTCTGTCCCGCATTGATCAGTGATACTGATCTGGTTGACCGGATTCACCGTCTTGCCGGTTCAGCCCGGCTCCGCAGGAATTACATCCATTATCTGAAAACATCTGATGTCGTTACTGAACTGGTGAATCAGCCGGTTTTTCTGCAACGCCTGCAGCGTCGCGTTATGGTGGTTGACGATCTGCAGCAGGTGACGGCCCTGTTGATAATAGAGACCGAAAATATCCATCAGCAGCATCCGCAGTTATCGCCGCAATCAATCAACCAGTTGATGAAAATGCTTGCCAGTCAGCTTGCAGCACTGGTGGGCCAGACTGATTGCCTGGCGCGCACAGGTGATTATTGCTTTGCTTGTCTGGTTAGTGGCAGAAGTGAAGATGAAATCCGTCAGTTGGGTGATTTTCTGGGGCACACACTGTCTGCACGTATTCTTGATGTGGGAGATGTTTCGCTCACCATCGGTTGCAAGCTCGGTGTTGCCATGACGTCCCGTTCGATTGAAAGTGCCATGCCACTGTACTTTCTGGCACACAAGGCTTGTGACGAGGCGCGTTTGGATGCCGGTCAGCATGTTGTTGTCCGGGGGTTGGAGGTGGCTGGCAGTGGCAAGAAAGACCAGGAAGAAAAGCAGTTACTGGCTGTGCTGGAAGATGCTGTTGAAAACAGCCGCTTCAGTCTGGTTTATCAGCCGATTGCCTCGTTACGTGGCAGCGTAGATGAAAAATATGAGGTTTTGCTGCGGCTCCAGGATAGCAACAAGGGGGCCGTGTCCCCGTCACGTTTCGTATCTTTGGCCGACGATCACGGATTGATGATAAAAATTGATCGCTGGGTTGTTGAGCAAGCAGTACAAACATTGCAGCAGCGCGGTAAAGATGCCTGTTTTTTTGTAAAGGTCTCCCCGGGTACCCTGACAGACACCGTCTTTATGGCTTTTCTGAAAGACAGCCTTGAAAGAAACTCTGTTGCTGGTCGGCAGTTGGTATTCCAGCTGAGCATCGCCAGTATAAATGCAGGCATACGCCAGGCAGCTGCTTTCTCAAGGCAGCTTACCCGCTTGGGTTGTGGTGTTTCGATTGAGCATTGTGATGCGGACATTGATGTTGCCCGTTTGTACGAACATATACCTGCGGCATATGTAAAGCTGGGCGGGGATATGATCCGTAATCTTGAAACGGACCACGGGAGACAGTTGCAGTTGTTGGCGGTGGTGCAGCAGTCTGTGGAGCATGATGCCGAGGTTATCGCCGGTTTTGTCGAAAGTGCGGCCTGCCTGAAGATGCTATGGAAAAGTGGTGTGCAGTATATTCAGGGTAATTTTCTGCAGGAGCCGGATGAGGTGCTGGGTTTTGATTTTGGTGGCAGCGAGGCATAAAAAAACGGGGCCGTTTGGCCCCGTTTTTTTATGCAGTAACAGTTTATCTGTCAGGCTTCGGCTGCTGGTTTTAGCGTTGCAGAGTGTCCCTGGTAGTCTGCGATAGCTGCCTTGATAGCATCTTCAGCAAGTACCGAGCAGTGTACTTTCACAGGAGGTAATGCAAGTTCTTCTGCAATATCGGTGTTCTTGATCAGCTTTGCCTCGTCAAGTGATTTGCCCTTGACCCACTCGGTTAACAGGGAGCTTGAGGCAATCGCAGAACCGCAGCCGTAGGTCTTGAATTTTGCATCCGCAATGATGCCGTCATCACCTACCTTGATCTGCAGTCGCATGACGTCACCACACGCCGGTGCCCCGACCATGCCAGTACCCACCTGCTTGTCTTCCTTGTCAAAGGAACCGACATTGCGCGGGTTCTCGTAGTGGTCCAGTACCTTGTCACTATAAGCCATTATCCAGATCCTCCAAATGGGGTTTGCTGTATTTCAGAAATTGTTATGCGGCAGTTTGACTAAAACCCGAGCCAAACATCGGGGCTTGCGTATCACTGCTGGCGGATGTCACAGCATCTTCAAGCGTAATGCTGTTGAGGTAATCGTAAATACGGTTGCTCAGGTGCAGCCACATCTGCGCACCTGCCGGAACTTCACCCTGTGTATGTGGTAACTCTTCGCGGCGGCCGACATCATCAACAGTGGCCAGAATATTGGCAATGGTTATTTCTGATGCCGGGCGGGCCAGGCAATAACCTCCGCCGGGGCCGCGCATACCGGTTACCAGACCGTGCTGGCGTAAACGTGCGAACAGTTGCTCCAGGTAAGAAATAGAGATGGACTGCTGTGCAGAAATATCCGCCAGTGTTACGGGTCCACTCTTGTGCTGTAGCTCCAACTCAATCATGGCTGTTACGGCATGACGACCTTTTGTAGATAACTTCATGTTAACCTCGGCAAATAGAATACTTCGTACAGTATAGCGCTTGTGCGGTGGGTGTCTCTATCGCACTTGCGATGGCCGGGAGTCTGTAATCATTCCAAAGCGGCAATCTACGTATACTATAATAATAGTTGAGTCTTTTAGTCAAGATTTATGCGCGTCGGCATTTTGCTCGAAGATAATAAATAAGTGTATATAAAACAATAGTATAGAAAATTTATATCCTGATGTGGGTATGCTGGACGTGACGCACCTGCCCTTCTGGGGTGACTGTTACATGGTTAATCAGGAAGTGCCGGTGCTGACATTAAAAATCATGCAATAACATTGGCTTGCTCAGTGGCCGGCCGCGACAATAGGAAGACTTTGGGCAGGTGTTTGTTACAATGGGGCCGGTTTAACCGGGAATATAAGTTTCAGGTCCACAGTATTTGTAAAATTTATCAGTCAGGAGCAGAAAATGGGATCAGAAATTCCGAGTGGCGTGGATCGCCGCCAGAAATCACGAGAAAAGCTGGACGCACTGGTGACGTCTCGTACCGCGACCTTGTCACTTTTGACCGACCTTGCCGGTCGACAACCCTTCACGACTGAACCTTCCATGGAAAAAGCCTTGCGATCGTTCTGTGAAACATTGATAGATTATACCGCTAGCGCCCATTTCCAGTTGTACCGCTATCTGGCCGACAACCGTGAGCGGCGTGCTTCAGTGTTAAGTATTGCTGATGAGCTTTATCCGAAGATAGTTGAAACTACCGACCAGATATTGCGTTTTAACGACAAATACGAGGCTATGTCCCTCGATAACAGCATTGAGTTTCTGGCGATTGACCTGTCTACCCTGGCTGAATGCATCGCCGAGCGCATCCAGTGTGAGGATGTAGTGATCAATGCCATGGGGGGCGTTGTCCACTAGCTACTGAATTTTCGGGGCTGTTCAGCGGCGAGCACGGACGTTTTCCGCCAAATTCTCTTTATTCGACACAAATACCCTGTCTGTTTACAGGAGAAACCTGTTATGAGCGCTGATGGTTCTGCACCGGCGACTATTGAAACCCTGCTGAAAATTATGGCTCAGTTACGTACCCCGGGATCTGGTTGTCCCTGGGACTTGCAGCAGGATTTTCATTCCATCGCAGCTTATACCCTCGAAGAGGCCTATGAGGTGGTTGATGCGATTGAGCAGGGTGATCAGCGGGCCCTCAGGGAAGAACTGGGAGACTTGTTGTTTCAGGTTGTTTTTCATTCGCAAATGGCCAGTGAAGCCGGCTGGTTTGATTTTGGTGCGGTGGTCAGCGGGATCTGTGAAAAGATGACGCGGCGGCACCCGCATGTGTTTGCCGGA
>JAOUCV010000471.1 GCA_029859555.1 Gammaproteobacteria bacterium | reverse complement strand
ATCCAGCCGTTCCAGGCAAACCACGCTGCCCGGCTGATACTGCACCCGTTCAGCCTCTGCCTCACCGGTCAGCAGTAACGACACCAGCCGGGACATAAACGGCAGATGTCCTGCCACCAGGGTGTCTTCATTCCAGACATCAGCATCGGTGGCAAACTCGGCCACCGGATCATTCGGGCTGAGCCCCTCGACCACCTCAACCTTGCCACCGGATAACAGTGCTTTTGCAAGTATATCCGCCGTTTGCGCTGCCCGAAGCTTGCCGCTGTGCCAGACACGCGAAACACGTACCGGTACCCCCCCAAGAAAAGCCGCCATGGCCTGCACATCCTCAATCCCTTGCTCACTCAAGGGCCGCCCGGGGTCTTCCTGCTTGGATACGGCCGCGCCGTGTTGTACCAGGTAAAGTTTCATAATATTCAACGCCCCGGATTCAGGAGAGCTCACTATCCCGCTATCTTACTATGCCGAAATAAACTCGCAAGTCATTAATTTAAATGTAAATATCTGTAATAATCCGGCAACGGCGCAAGCACATCCTGCTATAGGGTTTTCGTTGCCGCGACAATATGTCGCAGCAGTTCTTAATAAAACCGTAACCTTTCATCGTTAATATACGCCGGGTTGAGTCAAATCAGGGATTGGTTAGCTTAACTGCGACGGCTCGCGTTTATTCGCGGGCTGTCGTTTTTTTTGTCCAGGGAAAGACTGCAGGCATTGAAGGCTGAATGGGAAAAACAACACCAGGAACCTGAAATCCGGGTGCACGAAAAAATGATGCAGAACTCCGGCATGAGGGATATGTTCAGGGTGCAGCAGGAAATGATGAAAAACTACGGTAACGCCGCGCCACCGGCAAAGTAACCGGCACCGGGCTGCAAGCTTTCCTTCGAGAAAGGCCTGCAGACACAGCCATATTGAAGATGATGCCAGCTTCAAGGGCAATATTGCTGTAAAAATTTAATTATCAGTCAACCATACAGGCACCACATCCCCGCTCACGGGATGGTTGGCGAATCAATAGATTCGCATCTGCTAAATAAGTATTTTCCACAATACCGGCCATGGTAATCTGTTACTAGACTCCAGTTCGAGGGTCCGGTCAGAACCTTGTTTTGGCTGGACAAATACTGTCATCTTGCAACGCCTGCCATAAACAAAAAGCAGGGGTTTGTAGCTATGCGTGTGAAGGCGGCAGAAGAGCATGCCGAAGCCGCCGGGTAGCTCGCTGCAGCTGATGACTGTCCAACCCATAACAGATGGAGTCAGGCATGGTTGAAATGAATGATGTTTCAGGAAAAGTTATTGCAGAAATGTCGGCAGATGATTTGAAGGCGTGGTTTGACCAGCGCTTTACAGAAAAGATGGCGCAACAGGAAAGTGACCGGACGCCCCGGCTTTCCATCATGGTCACGAAGGGTACACTGGACTGGGCCTACCCGCCCTTCATCGTTGCATCAACCGCCGCCGCACTGGGTTGGGATGCCACCCTGTTCTTTACCTTCTATGGACTGGCACTGCTGAAAAAAGACCTGAAACCGAACATCAGCCCGCTGGGCAATCCTGCCATGCCCATGAAGATGCCCTTCGGGCCGCAATGGTTCCAGGGGATTGAATGGAATATGCCCAACCTGCTGATGGCCGGCGTACCGGGATTTGAGAACATGGCAACATCGCTAATGAAGATGACAGTAAAAAACCACGGGGTCGCATCAATCCCGGAACTGCGCGATTTGTGTATTGAAGCGGATGTAAAAATGGTTGCCTGCCAGATGACCGTCGACCTGTTTGGCTGGCAGCAGGAGGATTTCATCCCGGAAGTGTCCGAATGGGCAGGTGCTGCAACCTATATCACTAACGCCCAGGGTGCCGACATCACGTTATTTGTTTGATCTGTCAGCATCATGCGCATACCGGGTGTTCATCACATCATGATGAAGGGGTCACCTACTGGCATGGGCTGTTATGGCTGATATCACCACCGTACCGGTCCCCGCTGCCGTCTGGCTATCGGTTCCGGCCTCCTGGCCTG
>JAOUCV010000470.1 GCA_029859555.1 Gammaproteobacteria bacterium | reverse complement strand
CGGGGATTTTTCCCGGCCACCGCGAAAGGCATCCAGCAGCAACAGGAAGGCACCCACCGAGATCGCCGCGTCGGCGACATTGAACGCCGGCCAGTGCCAGCTGCCGTAATAGACATCGATAAAATCGATCACGTAACCGTACACCAGCCGGTCTATCAGGTTGCCGGCCGCACCGCCAAGGATTAGCGCCAGCGCCAGGCTGGTCGCTTTTTCCGCTGCCGGCAGGCGCAGCAGCCAGACCAGCAATATAACGATGACGACAAGCGCCAGCACAACAAAAAACCAGCGCTGCCAGCCGGACGCATCACTAAGAAAACTGAATGCGGCCCCCGGATTATAGGCCTTGAACAAGGCAAGAAAAGGAATCAGCGTAACCTGCTGGTGCAATACCAGCATGGCATCGGCCAGCAACTTGGTGCACTGGTCAAGCAACAGCACAACCATTGACACCCATAACCATTTCATGGCGCGGTAATCTCCTGGCTTTGATCAGGCAAAACGACGCTGCTCACCAGCGCCGCTGATATTTTCGACACAGCGACCACAAATTTCCGGGTGCTCGGTACTGGCGCCAACATCCTCGCGGTGATGCCAGCAGCGGCCACACTTGGCATGTGGCGACGCCGTCACCTTGATACTGAAAGCCAGCTCCGGCACCTCTGCTGTCACGGCATCATCCGGCGCTTCACTGGCTGCATGTACGCGCGCGGCGGAAGTAATCAGTATAAAGCGCAACTCGTCACCGACAGCGTTCAGCAAATTGTTGGTATCGTCATCTGCATACAGATCGACTTCTGCAGCCAGTGACGAGCCGATCTCGCCGGCGACACGCAGCTTCTCCAGTTCCTTGCTGACCTCCTCACGCACACCAATAATCTTGTCCCAGAAACACACCCCCATGCGCTGCAGGATTTCACCCTCGGAATAAAATGCCGGCGGCAGCTCATACCAGGTTGACAGGAACACGGAATCTTCATGCTTGCCTGGCAGGTGCTGCCAGATTTCCTCGGCGGTAAAACTCAAGACGGGTGCCAGCCAGCGTACCAGTGATTCCACCACGTGATACATGGCGGTCTGTGCCGAACGCCTTGCAACACTGTTCTCCTGCGTGGTGTACTGGCGGTCCTTGATGATATCCAGGTAGTAACTGCCCATATCCACAGCACAGAAATTGTGTACCAGCTGAAAGATGCGGTGGAACTCGTAACTCTCGTAGGCCTGTTTGACCTGGTCCTGCAGCTCGCGCGTGCGTTCCAGCGTCCAGCGATCCAGGCACAGCATCTGCTCGGGATCCAGCAGGTCTTTATCGGGATCAAAACCGGACAGGTTCGCCAGCAGAAATCGCGCCGTGTTACGCAGGCGACGATAGGCCTCTGCGGTACGTTTCAGAATCTCGTCCGAAACATTCATTTCATCACGATAGTCAGTCGATGACACCCATAAACGCAGGATGTCTGCACCCAGCGAATTAACAATCTTTTGCGGCGCCACCACGTTGCCGCGCGACTTGGACATCTTCTGCCCCTTGGCATCGACGGTAAAACCGTGCGTCAACACCGTCTTGTATGGCGCCGTACCGCGCATCGCAATCGAGCTCAGCAACGACGACTGGAACCAGCCGCGGTGCTGATCAGAACCCTCAAGATATAAATCTGCAGGCACGCCCAGCCCTGCATTCTGCTCCAGCACAGAAAAATGCGACACGCCGGAATCAAACCAGACATCCAGCGTATCACCAACCTTGTCGTAATCATCGGCCGTATCACCCAGCAGTTCCCGTGAGTCCAGCTCGAACCAGGCACCGATACCCTGCGCTTCAACTTTCTTTGCAACCTCTTCTGTCAAGCGCGCGGTGTCAGGATGCAACTCACCGGTTTCACAATGAATAAACAGCGGGATCGGCACTCCCCAGGTACGCTGTCGCGAGATACACCAGTCCGGACGGTTACTGACCATGCCCTCAATGCGCGCCTCGCCCCAGTCCGGCAGCCACTGCACACCCTTGATGGCTTGCAGTGCGGCAGCACGCAATC
>JAOUCV010000120.1 GCA_029859555.1 Gammaproteobacteria bacterium | reverse complement strand
GTGCCGCCCGTGTGATCACGTGCCGACATGGAACCCTGCAGCGTCAGTACCGCAAATACGTCAGCATCGATTACGTCGGAAAAGGCCTGCAGTTCCTGCAGTGACATCACTGACAGGTCCTTGCCGGTCTCAACACCATGACGCACCGCGCGGCCGACAATTTCATGTGCGTCACGGAAGGCGATCCCCTTGCGCACCAGGTAGTCCGCCAGGTCTGTGGCGGTGGAAAACCCCTGTTTTGCAGCGGCCGCCATGTTGGCATGTTTGATCTCCACGGCCGGCATCATGTCGCCAAATACCCGCAGTGAGCCCTTCAGGGTGTCAACGGTATCGAACAGCGGTTCCTTGTCTTCCTGGTTATCCTTGTTATAGGCCAGTGGCTGGCTTTTCATCAGCATCAGCAGGCTCAGCAGGTGACCGGTAACGCGGCCGCTTTTGCCGCGTACCAGTTCCGGGACGTCCGGATTTTTCTTCTGCGGCATGATGCTGGAGCCGGTGCAGAAGCGGTCCGGCAGTTCAATAAAGTCGAATTGTGCCGATGACCAGAGTACCAGTTCCTCGGAAAACCGGGACAGATGCATCATGACCAGAGCCGCCGCCGCACAGAATTCAATCACGAAATCCCGGTCGCTGACCGCGTCCAGCGAGTTGCCGGCCGGACCGTCGAAATCCAGCAAACTGGCGCTGTATGCGCGGTCGATGGGGAAACTGGTGCCGGCCAGTGCCGCGGCTCCCAGTGGCATGATATTGACCCGTTTGCGGCAGTCGAGCAGGCGTTGATGATCGCGCTCCAGCATCGCCTCCCAGGCCAGCATGTGGTGCCCGAAGCTGACTGGCATGGCAACCTGCAGGTGGGTAAACCCCGGCATGATGGTGTCGGCCTCGCGCGCCGCGATCTCCACCAGTGCGCTTTGCAGCCGCTTCAGAGCGGTGCAAAGGCCATCGATTTCATCACGCAGATAGAGGCGCAGGTCGGTCGCGACCTGGTCATTGCGCGAGCGCCCGGTATGCAGTTTTTTACCGGTCTCGCCGATGCGTTCGATCAGCCTGGCCTCGATATTCATATGAATATCCTCAAGCGCGACCGACCATTCGAAGTTGCCCTGCTCGATGTCCGTCTCAATAGCCTGCAGGCCGGCAACAATGGCGCTGCACTCCTCTGCGCTAATGATGCCGGTGTGGGCGAGCATGCGGGCATGCGCGATCGAGCCGGCAATGTCGTAGCGATACAACCGCTGGTCGAAGTCAATCGAGGCGGTAAACGCCTCCACGAAGGCATCGGTCGATTCGGTGAAGCGTCCGCCCCAGGGTTTTGTTGAACTGTTGTCGTCTGTCATGTTGCTAAGCACCCGGCCTGTTTTGCGGCAGTATAACCAATCCGGGTCGGCTTTGCGTTTGCCGCGCCCGGCTGCCGGCATGATTGAAGGCGATACTTGCATGCCGCGATGGCAGGGTTGAAACTGCAAAAATGAGCGATCAGCAGCTAACAGACTACAGCGGTATCGAGACGGTAGAGTCTTTCTTTCTGCCAAGCTTTTGCGATGTGCGCATGGTGTTTGCCGTGGTGGTTATCGCACAACTGCTGGCCTTCATTATTACGCTGGTGAGCCCGGGTGTGATGCAGGATGCCTGGGGAAATCTCGGCCTGATCTCGCTGTTTATGCAGTGGATTGCACTGACCAGCGCAGCGATGCTGTGTGTCTGCCGGCCCATGCTGGCGCGTATGGGCAACCGGGTTGCGGCGGTGGTCAGTTATCTGCTGGTGCTGCTGGTGACGGCCGTGGTCAGTGAGCTGGCATTCTGGCTGATGCTGGCCAGTACCGTGTTTCCGGAAATTAGCGTCGATCAGCATGCGGTATTCCTGTTGCGTAACCTGACCATCGCTACCGTGATTGCCGCCATCGTGCTGCGCTATTTATATGTACAGTTCCAGTGGCGCCAGCAGTTAAAGGCCGAGGCGCGGGCACGCATCCAGGCATTGCAGGCGCGGATTCGACCGCACTTTCTGTTTAACAGTATGAACACCATCGCGGCCCTGACACGCTCTGCGCCGGAAGTGGCCGAGACCGCCATCGAGGACCTGTCAGACCTGTTTCGTGCCTCCTTGAATACTTCGCAACAGCAGGCGACGCTGGCTGAGGAGCTGACGCTGGCACGGCGCTATCTCGGCATCGAGGCCTTGCGTCTGGGTGAGCGTCTGTCGGTGGAATGGCACATGGATGGCGTGCCGCAGACAACCGTGTTGCCGCCCCTGATACTGCAGCCGTTGCTGGAAAATGCCATTTATCATGGCATTGAGCGCCTGCCGGAGGGCGGTACCATTCAGGTTGAAGGTCACTGCAAGGATGGCTTCGTGACGATTGCTATCAGTAACCCGGTATTGTCCAAAACAGCGTCTGAACAGCCGGCAGGCCACCGTATTGCACAGGAAAATATTCGGCAGCGATTGCAGATTATCTTTGGTGACAGTGCCAGCCTGGTGTCAACACTGACGGCGGGCGTGTATAAGGTCGTCATGCATTTTCCGGAGGAAGCCACGTCATGAAAGTCCTGATTGTTGACGACGAAGCACCGGCACGTGCGCGCCTGCTGGCGATGCTGGAGTCGATAGACGGCTATAGCAGCTGCGGTGATGCCGCCAATGGCGCAGAGGCGCTGGCACTGGCGGAGCAGGCTGAGCCGGATATATTACTGATGGATATTCGCATGCCGGGCATGGACGGTCTGGAAGCGGCGCAGCATCTGCAGTCACTGGAGCAGCCGCCGGCGATCATTTTTACCACTGCTTACAATGACTATGCACTGCAGGCGTTTGATACTCATGCGGTGGATTACCTGTTAAAACCGGTGCGCCAGGAGCGGCTGATGGAGGCGCTGCAGCATGCGCGGCGCCTGACGCGCGTGCAGACAGCTTCGCTGCAGGCAGCCGAACAGCAGTCCGGGCAACGGCAGCGGATTTGCGCCAATGTGCGCGGCAGTCTGCAGCTGATCGCGCTGGATGAGGTTCGCTATTTTCATGCAGACCAGAAATATGTGACGGTGTGTACGGCAGACGCACAGCTGTTGATCGAGGAAACGCTGAAAGGTCTGGAGCAGGAATTTGCCGATCAGTTTGCACGCATACATCGCAATGCGCTGGTGGCCAGACGCTATATTACCGGCGTGACAAAGGACGCAGAGGGCCGTATGCAGGTGCAGCTGGAGGGTGTTGCGCAGACGCTGGAGGTCAGCCGCCGCCATGCCGCGGAGATTCGTCAGCTGGTGAAGGCGCTGCAGAACTAGCGCGCTGGCGGGTTTTGCAGGCGGCAGCCATGCAGGGCTGCCAGCGCAGCCGGATTCCTGATGCTGGCGCGTGCCGTGTCGATACAGGCATCCAGGTAGCCGCCAAACAATTCCGGTGTGTTAATGCCAACAATCCGTTCGGCCAGTTCCCGGCCCTCGCCATCGATAAATAAAATCGTAGGTGTGACAAATACCCGGTACTGGTCCGACAGCCGCGTTGCCTCGATGTCCCGACCGGAGAAGTCGCTGACGCTGGAGCCGTCATCGAGGATCAGCTTGCGGATGATGACGCGGTCTTCATATTCGCCACTCAGTAGCATGGGTTGCAGAAAATCTTCCTCCAGCAGCTCGCAGTAGCTGCAGTCATCCGCTGAAAAGGTCAGCATGATCGGCAGTTGCCGGGATTGTGCCTGGCGGCCCTGCTGCTGCAGGTCATGGGCAACCGGGACGCGCACCTCGGCCAGTAATGATGCCGCGAATAGCAACAATAAGGCACACCCGAAAACAGCAGGCTTGTATAATGGTGGTTTCATCATCCGTTTATTAGTGACTGGTTAGCTGCTTATGTCAACAGATCTGCTGCGTATTGCAACCCGTAAAAGCCCACTGGCACTATGGCAGGCGGAGCATGTGCGCTCGCGCCTGATGCAGCTGCATGCCGGTTTGCAGGTTGAGCTGCTGACCATGAGCACACAGGGGGACCGTATTCTCGACAGCCCGCTGGCAAAAATCGGTGGCAAGGGCCTGTTTGTCAAGGAACTTGAACAGGGCATGCTGGAAGACCGTGCCGATATTGCGGTGCACTCGATGAAAGATGTGCCGGCCGAGTTACCCGCGGGGCTCTGTATTGGTGCGATCCTGGAGCGTGAGGACCCGCAGGATGCCTTTGTTTCCAATGAATTCGCTGCAGTTGATGCATTGCCCGAGGCTGCCCGGGTGGGCACGTCCAGCCTGCGACGCCAGTGCCAGCTGCGTGCCCGCCGCCCGGATCTGCAGATCCTCGACCTGCGCGGCAACGTCGGTACCCGGCTGGGAAAGCTTGATGCGGGTGAATACGATGCCATCGTGCTGGCCTGTGCCGGGTTGAAACGGCTGGGGATGGCAGCACGCATTACCTCTGCGCTGGCGCCCGAGCTGATGTTGCCGGCGATTGCGCAGGGCGTGATCGGCATTGAATGCCGTTGTGACGATGAGCGGGTGAAGGCGTTGATTGCCCCCCTCAACCATGAAGAAACCCTGCAACGAACCACGGCGGAACGTGCCATGAATGCAACGCTTGCCGGCGGCTGCCAGGCACCGGTTGCCGGCTACTCGGTGATCAGCGCCGACGCTATCGAGCTGCGCGGCCTGGTCGGACGAGCGGATGGCAGCGAGATCATTCATGGCGATATCAGTGGCCCGGTGCAGCATGCCGCGGCACTTGGGAAACAGTTGGCAGATGATTTGCTGTCGCGCGGTGCCCGGCCGATACTCGACGAACTGTTACATGACACATAATAAACGGCGCTTGCTGGTAACACGGCCTGCAGCACAGGCCGATCAGCTCTGCAGTCTGCTTGAAGCTGGCGGCTTTGAGGCCATTCGATTTCCCACTATTGAAATCCTCGATCCGTTGAGCCTGTACCAGCTGGAAGCGCTGTCGGACGAGTTCGACAGCGTTGACCTGGCCATATTCGTCAGTGTCAATGCGGTGCAAAAGGGCGTGGAGTTTATTCTTGACCGGCGTGACTGGCCGGAGCACACGGCGATTGCCACGGTAGGTGCGCGCTCGGCCGGGGCGCTGTTGCCCTACGGACTGTCGACAGACTATGTGCCCGAGCATGAATTCAACAGCGAAGCACTGCTGGCACTGGATGAACTGCAGGATATGTCGGGCCAGCGGGTGGTGATTTTCCGGGGCAATGGCGGGCGCGAGTATCTGCACGATACGTTACTCGCGCGTGGCGCAGAGGTTGACTATGTCGAAGTCTACCGGCGCGCCTGCCCGCTTGCTGACGAGGCCGCACTGCTGGCGTTGCTGCAGCCGGGCTATCTCGCCGCCGCCACCATCACCAGTAATGAAACCCTGCAGAACCTGTATGACATGGCCGGAGCGGCAGGCCAGCCGTTATTGCGTGAGTTGCCCTTGATTGTGGTCGGTGAACGCCAGGCGGCACTGGCAAGACAGCTGGGTTTCAGCAAGCCGCCGTTGCTGGCGGCCAATGCCAGTGCCGAGGCTCTTGTCGCAGCAGCGCAAGCGCTTTAATCTTTTTTCTCTGAGGGGGCCGCATATTCAAAGGCGTCGGAGAAGAAACGCGATTCATCCAGTCCATGTTGCATGAACAGTTTGTGTCCCGCCTGTACCATGATCGGCGGACCACTCATGTAAACGTCATGGTCGCAGAGATCCGGGTATGCACTGATAACGGTATCGCTGACGTAGCCGGTCGCGCCTGCCCACCGGTCTTCCGCCATGGGTTCTGACAGGACCGGTGTGTAGCTGAAATTCGGGTGATCCTGCAGCCAGCGTGCCGGCAGCTGTTCCAGGTACAGGTCACGTTTCGCACGTACTCCCCAAAACAGGTGCAGTGGTTTCTGCACGCCACTATGAAATGCATGTTCCAGAATCCCCTTGATGGGGGCAAAGCCGGTGCCGCCGCCGATTAATATCGCCGGACGGTCAGAATCTTCGCGCAGGAAGAAGGTGCCCAGTGGACCGGTAAAGCGCAGCATGGCCTTTTCCTGCATCTGGTTAAACACCTGCGCACTGAAATAACCGCCACTGACATTACGTATGTGCAGCTCGATAAAGCGGTCATCATGCGGTGCATTGGCAATTGAGAATGCTCGTGGTGCATGGTCTTTCAGCAAGACATCGATGTACTGTCCTGCCAGAAACTGCAGGCGCTCGGTGTCGGGCAGTTTCAGGTAAATACGGATGACATCGTGTGCCAGATGCTCAAGTTTGTTGACCCGACACGGCAGTGTCCGGACCTCGATATCCTTGGCGGCATCCACTTCACGTACCTCGATGAGCAGGTCACTGACGGGGCGTGCCTGACAGAACAGTGCTTGCTGTTGCGCGGCATCTGTCGTCTTCAGGGCATCCGGGCGTCCCTCGGGATAGCTTACCGAGCCGGATAGCAGTTTGCCCATGCAGGAACCGCAGACACCATTGCGACAGCCATATGGCAGTATAATGCCCTGGCGCAGCGCGGCCTCGAGTACCGACTCGGTGTCTTCCACGGCAAAGCTGTGACCGCTGTTATGGATGGTGACCTGATACGCCATAAGAATGAGTCTTGTTAACAAAAAGGGCAGGCATTGTCGCTGATTTACCATGCAAGATAAACCACTTAAAACTGTGTTAATCGTCGGCTGCGGCTATATTGGCCGGCGTGTGGCGGCATTATTGGCCGCCGCAAGGCACGATGTGAGCGCGGTTGTTCGCAGCCGGCAAAGCGCGGAAAAGCTGGCTGAATCCGGTGCCGTGGCTGTTTGTGCCGATCTCGACCGGCTACCGGCCAGTATCGACTGGGGTTGCCAG
>JAOUCV010000119.1 GCA_029859555.1 Gammaproteobacteria bacterium | reverse complement strand
GGGTGATGCAAGCAGACGCGATGATTGTGTTTTCCAGGTAATGTTCGGAATAGTTAACGAAAGTATGTCTTTTATTCAGCGTACTGGTGTTAACGTACTAACAGCAGCTCATATATTTATTTATTTTAAACATGAACTTATAGGATATTGTTGATTGACGTACTTGTTGCGGGTGAAAAAAATCCGACAGTCCCTGCAATTGGTTTGTGTGCGTTTTAATGCAGCGACAATCACCAGATCGTTAACAAAAATGCATGTTTATTGATGTGTGTGTCGTTGTTTGCGACGCGGATGTGATGTCGTAATACGCGGCTGCTGCATTGCCGGTAACGTTTCTGTTAGTCAATGTGATGACGCGTTGTTTTGCGTGCAGCGGTATTCATATTTGCATTATTTTATGTAAGGACCGGGTAGTGAGAAATAAATTATTTTGTTAATTATTTTTGTGTTTTTAGAAAAAACATGACTTGCCGGGTAAAAATTCTTTCATTGAATGGAAAGTGCGCAAGGAATTTTCGATTGATGTGCGTACGTAATAAACTGCAGAACATGTTTGAAGTTTGTTGTTAAAAAGATACAAAAACACACATTACAGTTTGTCCCGGTGCGTTTTGCTGAATAGACTGTGGTTGGTGTGTTTAGCGTACCGTGTAGAGCCGGGTTTCTGTTGCAATAGCATTCAGTGGTACATCCCAGTTGTTTGGCTCAATACATGTTTGCTTTTGCAGTTCGTAGGCCAGTCCGAACATTCTCGGCTTGCGCCAGTGCTGGCGTCGCTGCAAAAAAGCGAAAGTCCGGTCGTAGAAGCCGCCACCCATACCAACACGATGGCCAGCGGGGTCAAAGGCAACCAGTGGCGTTAACACCAGGTCGAGTGCACAGGGTTTTATCAGATCACGCTTTACCGGTTCCGGGATACCGAAGCGGTTACGTTCAAGCATATCGTTGCGATTAAAACCGGCGAACCAGAGTTTTTGCCGTGAGAACGGCACCAGTACCGGCAGATAAATCTGTTTGCCGGACGCCCACAGGTATTCGAGTAACGGTAATGGATCTATTTCGCCATCACTGGCGAGATAGGCTGCGATTCGCCGGCTGCGTAATATCAACGGGTGTTTGCGCACCTGCTGCGCCATTTGTTCGGCGCATGCCGCTGCTTCCTGGTGAGGGAGTGTTTTTCTTTGCTGACGAATTGTCTGGCGCAGTGTTTGGCTGGTCATCGTCAGTGCTTGTCAAAAAGACGGGTGTAAATCAGGAGGGCATCCTCCACTTGTAGCGGTGTGACTGTTGCCCCTGAACCAAAGGTTCAAGAGGGGGACAGCAGTGATGCTTCAGGCTTCCCGCACGTGGCGGGCATGCACACCAGCATCACATAAAGTCCCCTGGGTTGGTGATTAGGCTCAAGGAGATCTCGGCCACTGTCGCATACAGCAGGGGATGCCCAAATTTAAACGGTTCCAGCGGGTGTTGCTTTAGTTCAGCTCTGATTTCCGGATATCGGCAAGTGCGTCATCAATCCGGGTATTCAGTTCGTGCAGGCGGATGCCGGTTGCATTCGAGTTGTTTCCGGCGGTGCCTGCCATGATTGATTCATGGGCCAGGTTCAAACCGGCCATCACGGCAATTCTGTCAATGCCGACGACTTTTCCGCCGCTGCGTATCTCCGACATTTTTTGGCTCAAATGTTTTACCGAGGCCTCGAGTACTTCTCTTTCATCATCCGGGCAGGACACCAGGTATTCCTTGTCAAGGATCTTGATCTTTACAGCATTGTCTGCCTTGTTCATGCGCCTGTCTCCAGTGATTTGAGGCGAGTCACGATGGCGTCGACACGGTTGCGGACCTGATCATGCTTTTCAAGCATGCCGGCTCGTTCAGTTGCCATGGATTCCTGCTGGGAACGTAATGAGCGATTTTCCTTCGTAAGCCGGTCGATTAGTTCCAGCATGGTGTCTACCTGTTGTTCCAGCCGGGTGAGTTCGGGTTCGGTCAGTATGGGTGTGGTTTTTTTTGTCATGTCGCCAATATAGTGTGCTTGTGCGATCCGGTCAATGCCGGCTTCTGCCAGCGCGCTGTGTTCTCCTGCACGAAGTAAGCCGTTTAGTGTGCGATAATCACCGCAAGGGTACTGCAAGGTACTGGTAATGCAGCTTTTAAAGATATTAACCGGGAGGCATTGTTTTGCCGGATACAACACAGTGTAACTATGATGAGCTGGCAGCGTTGATGCGCTCGGCTGGTGCGGACAGCAGTGCCAGTGAAGCGCATGGCATGTTGAGCGGAACGATTTGTGCAGCCGGAAAAACGTCTCCGCAGCTGTGGCTGGAGTATTTGCTGGGTGAGGAAAATACGCTTAGTGCGGCTGCCAATGATTGTGGCGACATGCTGGTTGACCTGCAGTCTGAATTATTGCGACAGTTTAATGATGACGCTTTCGGGTTTGTGCTGTTCCTGCCGCCTGATGATATCTCCCTGTCGTTGCGTACCGAGGCACTGAGTCAATGGTGTGCCGGTTTTCTTTATGGCCTGGCACTCGGGGGATTTCGCGAGGATATTGAGGTGCCGGGAAACGTTGATGAAGTCATGAAGGACCTCTACGAGATATCAAAAGCACGCTTTGCATACGACAAGACCGAGGAGGCTGACGAGACGGCCTATATGGAAATCGTGGAATACGTGCGTATGAGTGGCTTGTTATTGTACGAGGAACTGCAGCCGTTGCCGGCAACGCGTCTACAATAGATTGTGCGTTGCGTGCAGGGCGTACCTTGATGGTTACCGGGAGTCTATATGATTAGTCAGCAGGAGTTCAGTCGGCGCAGGAAACAGCTGATGCGCATGATGGGCAAGGATTCTATTGCCATTATCCCGACTGCGACGCAACAGATACGCAATCGCGACGTAGAGTATCCATTTCGGCCGGACAGTGATTTCTATTATCTGACCGGCCTGCATGAGCCGGATGCCATCGCCGTATTGATACCGAAACGCCCGCATGGCGAATACCTGCTGTTTTGTAACGAACGTGACCCGGACATGGAAACCTGGACCGGACGTCGTGTCGGTACGGGAGGGGCTATCGAGGAATTCAATGCCGACGACGCCTTCCCGATTGGCGATGTCGACGAGATTCTCCCTGGCCTTATGGAAAGCTGTGAACGGGTGTTCTATACCATGGGTTCCCGGCCGGCATTTGACCGCAGGGTGATGGAATGGGTTAACCGCTTGCGCGAGGGTGCCCGTACCGGTATGCGCACGCCGGACAAATTCGTGTCACTGGAACACCTGCTGCACGACATGCGCCTGTACAAGAGCCGTTCCGAGATTCGGGTGATGCGTGCGGCCGCCAGGGTTGCCTGCCGCGCACACCGGCGTGCCATGCAGACCTGCCGACCGGGCCTGCATGAGTACCAGATCGAGGCGGAGCTGCTACATGAATTTCATAGTGCTGACATGGAGCCGGCTTATCCCAGTATCGTCGGTGGTGGCACCAATGGCTGTGTGCTGCATTACACGGAAAACAGTGCTGAGCTGAATGATGGTGATCTGCTGTTGATCGACGCCGGCTCCGAATATGACTGCTATGCTTCCGATGTGACACGCACTTTTCCCGTTAATGGCTGTTTCAGCGCGGCGCAGAAGGCGCTCTACGAGGTGGTGCTGGCTGCGCAGACGGCAGCTATTAAAAAGGTACGTCCGGGTAATCACTGGAATGCCCCGCACACCGCGGCAGTCAGGGTGCTGACGCGCGGCTTGATCAAGCTCGGTATTCTCAAGGGCAAGCCGGCGGACCTTATCAAAAAGGAAGCCTACCGGCGATTTTATATGCACCGCACCGGCCACTGGCTGGGTATGGATGTGCATGATGTCGGTGACTACAAGGTCGGTGGTGCCTGGCGCGAGCTGGAGCCGGGCATGGTGCTGACCGTTGAGCCGGGTATCTATATCCCGGCGGGCAGCCGCGGGGTCGCCAGGAAATGGTGGAATATTGGTATCCGCATAGAAGACGATGTGCTGGTGACGAAGGATGGGCCGGATGTGCTGAGTGAGGCGGTGCCCAGAACTGTTGCCGATATCGAGGCATTGATGGCAACGGGTGCCGCAGGCTAGATATGCACCAGTATGATGTCATTATTGTCGGTGGTGGCATGGTAGGTGCCAGCCTGGTGTGTGCCCTGGCCGGCCGTAATTTGCGCATTGCCATGGTTGAAGCAGTACAGCCGGAAGTGCGCACCGGGGCCGGCTATGATGATCGTGCCATTGCGCTTGCCTACGGTACCAGGCAGATTTTCACCGGCCTGCATTTGTGGGAGCAGATTGCTCCAGCGGCGACACCGATACACAGAATTCATATATCGGATCGGGGTCATTTTGGAATGGCGCGCATGGACCGCCGCGAGGAGGGCTTGCCGGCAATTGGTTACGTGGTGCCGGCGCGTGATATCGGCGCTGCGCTGTCTGCGGCAGTTGCCGCTACAGCCGCTGTGGATAGTTGGTGTCCGGCCACCGTGACATCAGTGCAGCAGGCAGACGATGGCGTGCAGCTGCAGCTGGACTGTGGCGGCACGGCCGAGACATTGAAGACCCGCCTGGTTGTGGCAGCCGACGGTGCCGATTCACTGTTGCGTGAGCAATTTGGTATCGGTCACGTTGAACGTGATTACGGGCAAACGGCTATCGTTACCAATATTTCTCCACAGCTGCCGCACAACAACATTGCCTATGAACGTTTCACTGACAGCGGTCCAATGGCGCTGTTGCCGATGTCTGACAATCGCTGTGCGGTAGTATGGACGGTAGCAACGGATGAGGCGGGGGCCATTATGGCGCTGGATGATGCAGCTTTTCTTGCGCAATTGCAGGCACGTTTTGGCTATCGCCTCGGGCGGCTGCAAAAAACCGGCAGGCGCCAGGCGTGGCCATTGCGGCTGGTGCAGGCGAAGGAGTCAGTGCGTGAACGACTGGCACTGATAGGTAATGCCGTGCACACGCTGCACCCGGTTGCTGGCCAGGGATTTAACCTGGGTGCGCGCGACGTGGCCGTGCTGGCGGAAGTGCTGGTGGATGCGCTGCGGGCAGGTGAAGACCCGGGTTCTCTGGCGGTGCTGAACCGCTATGGCGAATGGCGCCATCGTGATCATCAGAATGTCATGGTGTTTACAGACGGCCTGGCACGTTTGTTTACCCTGCCAGTGCCGGCACTGGGGCTGGCGCGCAGTGCCGGGATGCTCGCATTTGATTTGTTGCCGCCAGCCAAGCGCTGGCTGACGCGTATGACCATGGGACGCGCCGAACGGACGCCGAAACTGGCGCGCGGCGTGCCGTTGTGAAATGGATGGGACTGAAAAATTTGAGTCGTAATAAAGGCGCTTAATTGAAGTTCCCTCTCCCCAGCCCTCTCCCGGAGGGAGAGGGAGAAGGTTCATCGTAACGAGCATGTGCCGGTGCAAGGGAATCAATCCGGTACTCAATAAGTACATCCCCTCTCCCTCCGGGAGAGGGCCAGGGAGAGGGGGTATGATTAGGGAAGGGTCTCTGGTCAATGGTTAATGGTTAATCAGGAAGCTACATAACATAAAGTGAAATGAACCAGTTTGACGCCATTATTATCGGTGGAGGTATCGTCGGTGCAACCGCCGCCTGCGCCCTTGGCCAGGCCGGTATGCGTGTTGCCATTGTCGAGGCCCGCCCGCCGCCAGCGGCTGACCGGCAGAAACCCGATCCGCGTGTGTTCGCCATCACGCGTGCCTCGGAACGGATTTTCCGCTCGCTTGGTGTGTGGCAGCAAATTGCCGACAAGGATCTGTTTGCCTTTACCGACATGGAAGTCTGGGATGCCGCAGGTGAAGGTGTGACGCATTTTGATGCGGCAGAGCTTGGTGAGCCTTATCTCGGACACATGATTGAGCCGCGTATTATAGAAACGGCCCTGTCGGAACAACTGGCTTCCGATGCCCGCATCAGCCGCTTTTGTCCGGCGCGTTTCAGTGCTGTTGATGTCGATGATCAGCGCGTTAGTGTGACGCTGGAAGATGGCCAGTGCCTGGCGGCGTCAGTGTTGATTGCAGCGGACGGCGTACGCTCGCCGGTGCGAGAAGCGCTGGCGATCAAAACACGCACTCATGATTATCATCAGACAAGTGTTGTCGGCCTGGTGAAAACCTCGGAACCGCATCGGGATACTGCCTGGCAACGTTTCCTGCCGGGTGGACCGCTGGCGTTTCTGCCCATGCAAGACGGCTGGAGTTCCATTGTCTGGACGTTGCCAACGGCGGAAGCCGAGCGAATTATGCAGCTTGACAAGGAAGCTTTTCATGCCGAACTGTCGGAGGCGTTTGCCTGCCGGCTTGGTGAGATTGTTGATTCAGGTGAGCGCGAGAGCTGGCCGTTGCGACGTATGCATGCTGAACACTATGTTGAAAACCGTGTTGCACTGATTGGTGATGCGGCCCATGCCATACATCCGCTGGCGGGGCAGGGCGTCAATCTTGGTTTGCTGGATGCGGCTGCCCTGTCCGAAGTAATAACTGCGGCTCTGCAGAACGACCGGGATCCCGGGGCGTTGCGGGTGCTGCGCCGTTACGAGCGCTGGCGTCGCGGCGAGAACCTGTTGATGATGTCGGCCATGGACGTCATCAACAGGACCTTCAGCAACACGCAGCCGCCGCTTGGGCGACTGCGCAACCTTGGTCTGTCGCTGGCGAACCGTTCCGGAACCGTCAGGCAACTGTTTATGCGTCATGCGACGGGCTTGAGTGGTGATCTGCCGGCACTTGCGGCGGCAACCGAGGAAGCTTCTACATCTAATTGA
>JAOUCV010000118.1 GCA_029859555.1 Gammaproteobacteria bacterium | reverse complement strand
TTGCTGTGGGCGTAAGGTTAAATCTATGGAAATATTGAGGAATAAAATTAATCCTAAAAAATTGCTGAAAAGCAAATGGACAGCGGCAGAACCGAAAAACAGGGAAAAGCACTTTATGGTGACTGAAGTAGAGTTTGATGAGGCAGGAATGGTAACTGCCTGCTGCATTGAAGCCATTATGTCCCGGCGTTCAATTTCAATACAATGGCATGATTTGAAAGACATAAATCAATGGATCCATGGCTGGAAATAACTTATACAGCTTAATCAATCCACCGAACAAGTTCAGGCAGGCCGACCCGGCAAATTCAGGCAGGATTTCGGCATGATGCGGCGGGAAAGCAGGGGTGGCGATTGCCCAATGGGCATGAATTTCAGGGGCAAGGGCGTTAATCCGTCCTGTGCTCCGGGGTGATCGTCTCAAACAGTCTGGTACTGCCGGTTCAGCACTGATTATTTTATGACTATTTTGCATACCAAGGAGAAATCTAATGGGTAACAAGGAGAAGTACGTCTATGCATTCGAACAGGGTGATGGCAGCAACAAGATGCTGCTTGGTGGCAAGGGTGCCAACCTCTGCGAAATGACCCAGATCGGCATCAACGTGCCGCCCGGCTTCGTTATCACAACAGAGGCCTGTCTGTATTACCTGGATCATGCTGATCACGATTTGCCCGCCGGGGTCATGGAAGAGGTTCGCGAGCAGATGCGGGCACTCGAAGAAAAAACCGGCAAGACCTTTGGCGCCGGTGAGAATCCACTGCTTATTTCGGTACGTTCGGGTTCTGCCATGTCCATGCCTGGCATGATGGATACCATTCTCAACCTCGGGCTCAATATCGATACCCTGAAGAGCCTGATTGCGCAGACCGGCAACGAGCGTTTTGGCTGGGATGCCTATCGACGCTTCATCCAGCTGTTCGGCAAGGTTGCGATGGGGGTGAGTGACGAGGCCTTCGATGCCGAATTCGAGGCCGTCAAGGAAAAGGCCGGCGCCAAAGAGGATGTTACGTTGACAGCGCGCGATCTGCGCGAAATCTCCGACCGTTTTCTGGAGGTGGTTGAGCGCGAAACCGGCAAGGCCTTTCCGGATGATCCAATGGAACAGCTGGAGATGGCGGTGAAGTCGGTATTCGATTCCTGGATGGGCAAACGCGCGGTCGACTACCGGCGCGAATTCAATATCACGCCAGAGATGGCCAATGGCACCGCGGTCAACCTGTGCACCATGGTATTTGGTAACCTGGGTGATGATTCCGCAACCGGTGTCGGCTTTACCCGCTACCCCGATACGGGCGAAAACCGGCTGTTCGGCGAGTACCTGGTGAATGCACAGGGTGAGGACGTGGTTGCCGGTATTCGTACTCCCAAGTCGATCGATATGATGGCAGCGGAAATGCCGGCGATGTACCAGGAGCTGGAGGTGCTGCGTGATCGTCTGGAATCCCACTATCACGAAGTACAGGACTTCGAGTTCACCATCGAGAAGGGACGTTTCTACTGCCTGCAGACCCGCAACGGCAAAATGAACACCGCCGCACTGGTGCGTACCTCGGTGGACATGATGCAGGAAGGTTTGATCGATAAACAACAGGCGCTGTTGCGTATCCAGCCGGACATGCTGGAGCAGTTACTGTTTCCGCGCCTCGATCCCACTGCCAAGAATGCCCCCGTGGCTCGCGGCCTGCCCGCATCACCCGGCGCGGCAACAGGACACGCCGTGTTCGATGCCGATCGTGCCGAACATCTGGGGCAAGGCGGCCAGCGCATCATCCTGGTGCGCGAGGAAACTAAACCCGAGGACATTCACGGCTTTTTTGCATCACAGGGTATCCTCACGGCGCGTGGCGGCAAGACGTCACACGCGGCCGTCGTCGCACGCGGCATGGGCAAACCCTGTGTAGCGGGTGCCGAGGGTATTCATGTCGATGTGCAGATGCGCAAGGCCTTCGTCGGTACACAGACCATCAGCGAAGGTGACGTGATAACCCTTGATGGCACCACGGGCGATGTTTACCTCGGCGAGGTGCCGATGATCGAGTCCGAGTTTTCCTCGGAGCTCGTCACCCTGCTGGGCTGGGCCGATGAAGCCGCCCGTCTCAAGGTGATGGCCAATGCCGACACCCCCCCCGATGCCGAACAGGCACTCAAGTACGGTGCCATGGGTATCGGCCTGTGCCGTACCGAACGCATGTTCAACGGCGTGGAAAGATTGCCTGTCGTTATTGAGATGATCGTAGCGGAAACCACTGCCGACCGGCAGGCGGCACTGGACAAGCTGCTGCCGATGCAGCGCGAGGACTTCAAGGGTATTTTCAAGGCCATGGCGCCGCGGCCAGTCACCATCCGTCTGCTGGACCCGCCTATCCACGAGTTTCTGCCCTCGGAAAATCAACTGGTGGAAGAGCTCGATCAGCTGCGTCACCTGAAGGATACCGTGACCGGCATGACCATCCTGGCTGACGCCGTGAAGTTCATGTACGGCGACCGGGAACAACCCAACGTGGCTTGTTTGACTGACCCGCGGCTGGTCGAAGAGGCCATTGAGAAAAAGGCAACCATGCTGAAAAAGGTTCGCGCCCTGTACGAGGTGAACCCGATGCTGGGGCACCGCGGCGTGCGCCTGGGACTGTCTTTCCCGGAGATCTATTCGATGCAGATCTGCGCGGTTCTGGAAGCCGCTGCCGAATGCCAGCAGGAGGGTTTTGATGTCCGGCCGGAAATCATGGTGCCGCAGGTCTGTACCTCGCAGGAACTGAATCGGGTGAAAAGTTTTGCTGATGCTGTACACGCGGTGGTCGAGGATAAATATGGTCTGAAAGTGGACTACAAGTTTGGCTCCATGATGGAGGTGGTGCGTTCCTGCATGCGCGCCGGTAGCCTCGCCGAGGAGGCCGAGTTCTTCTCTTTCGGCACCAACGACCTGACCCAGGCGACCTTCTCGTTCTCACGCGAGGATGCAGAGAACAAGTTCCTGCCAATGTATAACAACAGTGGCATTCTGCAGGACAATCCGTTCGAGGTGCTGGATCTCAAGGGTGTCGGCAAGCTGATGCAGCTGGCGGTCGAATGGGGTCGCCAGACACGCCCGGGCATGAAAGTGGGTATCTGTGGCGAACACGGTGGACACCCTCAGTCGATTCACTTCTGCCATTCCATTGGCTTGAGCTATGTATCCTGTTCAAGCCCGCGTGTGCCGGTAGCCCGCCTGGCTGCTGCCCATGCGGCACTGGCAGATACGGACCAGTAAGCTGCCGCAGGTTCCCGATGAGAAAAAATGCGGCACAGGGTGGCAAATACAGGCAGGCAGGCTTGTTGCCCGGGCCCGGGGAGACGGGTAAACACGGCGAGCCGGTATGGACAGCATCACGGTGTGCCTGATGATCATGGCACCGATGTTTAACAGACGATGAAGTTATCACCGTGTAAAGGGGTTGAAACCCCCTTGCACGGTGATCTGGTATTAGCTAGACCACGTAGGTGGTGGAGGCAGTATCACCACCGCGCCCCGTCCAGTTGGTGTGGAAATACTCGCCACGGGCCTTGTCGATGCGCTCGTAGGTGTGTGCGCCAAAGTAATCGCGTTGCGCTTGCAACAAGTTGGCAGGCAAACGTGCTGTGCGGTATCCGTCAAAGTACGTTAATGCCGCACCAATGGCAGGGGCAGGAATACCGTTGGTCACTGCCGCTGCAGCCACACGGCGCCAGCCTGTCTGGGCCGCTTCAAGCTTGTTTCTGAAGTAGTCATCCAGCAACAGGTTGCTGATATCCGGGTTGGTGTCAAAAGCTTCCTTGATGTTGCCCAGAAATGCAGAGCGGATGATACAGCCGCCACGCCACATCAATGCGATGCCGCCGTAGTTAAGATTCCAGCCATTTTCCTTTGCGGCTTCACGCATCAAAACATAACCCTGTGCGTAGGAAACGATTTTAGACGCAAATACCGCCTGGCGAAGATCCTCGATAAACGCGGCCTTGTCGCCTGTGAATACAGGTGTTGGGCCTGATATCACTTTAGAGGCGGCTACGCGCTCATCTTTTTGAGCTGACAAACAACGAGCAAATACCGCTTCACCAATCAAGGTCAAAGGCACGCCGAGGTCGAGCGCAGTAATGCCGGTCCATTTGCCGGTGCCTTTTTGGCCGGCCGTATCGAGAATCTTCTCTACCAGTGGCTCACCGTCTTCGTCTTTATAGGCCATGATGTCGCGGCTGATTTCGATCAGGTAACTGTCGAGGTCGCCGTTGTTCCACTCGGCGAAAACTTTGTGCATCTCGTCGGCACTCATGCCCAGCAGTTCTTTCATGATTTGGTAGGCTTCGCAGATTAACTGCATATCGCCATATTCAATACCGTTATGCACCATCTTCACAAAGTGACCGGCGCCATCTTCACCTACCCAGTCACAGCACGGCGTCCCGTCATCTACCTTGGCCGCAATATGCTGGAATACAGGCTTCACGTGGGGCCATGCCTCTGGCGAGCCGCCAGGCATGATTGAAGGGCCGGTGAGTGCACCTTCTTCGCCACCGGAAACACCGGTGCCTATAAATTGCAGGCCTTTTTCTTTCAGGTAGGCGACGCGGCGGTTGGTGTCCGGGAAGTGGGTATTGCCGCCGTCGATGATGATGTCACCCTGGTCGAGTAGCGGGACCAGTTGTTCGATTACCGCGTCAACTGCGGGGCCTGCTTTCACCATCAGCATGATTTTTCGAGGTGAAGACAGGGAATCAACCAGCTCTTCAATAGAGTGGGCGCCCCGGATGCTTTTGCCCTGCGCGCGACCGTTGATAAAGTTATCAACCTTGTCTGTTGAGCGGTTGTAGGCGGTGACGGTATAACCGTGGTTGGCCATATTAAGGATCAGGTTTTCACCCATAACGGCGAGGCCGACAAGGCCGATATCTGACTTTTCTTTCATAATGTGAGTTGCATGTCCTGTGAGTAAATGCTGTATATTGATGACTTCCCTGCAGTTACAGGAATGTGCGTTTGCGAGGTTGCCAGGGAATATTTTGCGGACCGCAAAACATACCATTATTGATCTTGTGATGGAATATTAGCGCCCGGGTTTTGTGCAAACGTCGAGCACCAGGCCATCAAGCTAACAGGAAACACCCTTGTCAGGTCCTTTTTGGTGTGGATCTGGCGCAAGCAAAAGCTGCCTAGCACCCCCTCTATATATGGATAGCGCCAGATGGCATTGGCATGAATATGACCCCTGCTCCGCTGCGACCTAAGTAATTTCCCTAATACTCACGGGATCGGGATTTTGATAGATTTGGAATACTTTACAGTGGCTTGACCTGCCGGCGGCCTTCGGGCTGCCGTCCTTCAGGGGAAGGCAAACAGGGGAAGACGGGGATAATGAAACGAAGAATAATTCAACGCCGACGCTACCAGGCTCACAAGTGTTTTCCTGCGATCGACCACCAGGGCAATATCATTATGTCCGAGCGTCGCAACCTTTCCACACGTCGTAAATATGATGTCTTGTCGACCAGGTGTGACCATGGGCACTATCTGCAGGGAATAGGCTTTAATTAAGCCGGGAAGGAGTTATGCCTGCGATTTGCAGCAGCAGGCACTATCCAGTGAAGTGCTGGGAAAGCCTTTACCGGTTTGCAATAGCGGCGACTGATGACCCGGGGTGCTGCAGTATTAACGGCCATCAACAAGTGCCCGGCATTTTCTTTGCAAGCTGACCCGGCCACCCGTTGCAGCCGGATTACGGCTGATTTTCTGTGTCTTTATTGACGGTTTTTCTCCTGGTTGTCACTTCCCGCCGAAATCGAAAATTCTGGCAAGACGCGCATTGTAACCATCGCCATGTCTCTGGCAGTAAACCTGCTGACTTCCCTTGTTTTGTAATTAGTGCAGCCTGTTAAAACGATGGCTGCAAGCAGTGTTGTCCCAATAATCAGGGGGGGCGGCCAAAACGCGAGCGGGTGCCTGTACGACCTGAGTCCAATAGACGTGCCGGTATATTGGCCTGATAATTTCATTAGGCCCCAATGTATGTTCGGCTACTTTTATAAATCGAATCATGGATGAAGACAAACGTAAAAGCACCACGGCAATACCGGCAGATCTGCAACAGATCGTGAATGATCATCAACTGCGGGCACTGCCGGGTATAAAACTTTTGGGATGGGAGCCGCGGTTTATTCGTAATCAGATGTTCACTGCGCCGATACTGGTATTGCGAAACACCAGGGATGGCAGGCTGGCGATCCTGGATGAAGACGGCAGGCTTGTTATGCAAGATGACCTCAAACAGCGCGCGGATGAAAACGAGGCTCCACCACCACCAGATAATCTTCAATACTTCTGAACAGGCAGTTTCGGTTTTGTACCCTGCAGAATGCATGCATGGCCCGGACCGGCAATGAGCCATGGCAGCATCAGGCAGCCGTTATTCTGAACTTTCTTTAGCGATCGATAGTCTGGCCATTGCCATGGCAGTATCCAGTGCAACCTGCAGGCTGCCGATGTCGATTTTTCCTGTTCCGGCCAGTTCCAGTGCTGTGCCATGATCGACCGAGGTGCGTATGATCGGTAGCCCCAGCGTGATGTTGACGGCACGTCCAAAACCACTGTGCTTCAGCACCGGCAGGCCCTGGTCGTGATACATGGCGAGAATCGCATCACTGTCAGCGATGTAGCGGGTGTTAAACACGGTGTCTGCCGGCAGCGGGCCATCCAGGTCGATACCTTCATCACGCAGTTGCTGTATCGCCGGGATCATTGTTTCGATTTCTTCTTGCCCAAGGTGGCCGCCTTCACCAGCATGCGGATTGAGCCCGCATACCTTGATATGCGGCCGTGCGATGCCA
>JAOUCV010000469.1 GCA_029859555.1 Gammaproteobacteria bacterium | reverse complement strand
CGTGGCCGTGATCAGCGACGCGCGTGAATCCCGGCGGAACGCAGCTGCCGGCATCACCACCATGGCACCTGCCTGCAAGTACACTGGCGGGGTCGCTATGTGCCTGCGTTCGCGGCGGGCTATCACTCTGATCCTGCCGAACCTCGACCCGCAACAGACCACACTGAGTGCGCAGGACTTCACCTTGCAGAGCAGCCAGGACCCCGCCTACAAGCGACCGCTAGCGGCGACACGCCTCGGCTTCGACCGTCAGGTGACCGGCTATATCGACGACCGCACGGCCATCACCGAAACCCGCCTGCACCTGCTGTTGCCCCACGCGCTGCGCGATGACCTCAGCTACCAGTTGCATGCACCCGCTGCCGGACTTGCTGAGCTGCCGGTCAGCTGGCGGGCACAGCAACTGAGCGGCTCAATCCAGCTCAACCAGGTCGGCTACTTGCCAGCCGCGCGCAAGCGGGCCTACATCGGCAACTGGCTGGGAAGCGCCGGGGCAATGCCGGTGGACAGCGAAGACTTCCGGGTGATCGACGCCGACTCCGGCAAACCCGTGCTGACAGGCAAACTGGAACTGCGTGCTGCCAGCGATCCATGGAGTGGCAATGATGTCTACCTGGCGGACTTCTCCGCCCTGCACAAGACGGGGCATTACCGCCTGCAGGTGCCCGGCCTGGGACAATCGGACAGCTTTCACATCGGCGCGGACGTCTACGCGGACGTCTACCGCACCACCGGCCGGTATTTCTACCACCATCGCAATGGTACGGTCATCCGGGCTCCCTGGGCCGCACCCGGCCATGAACGCCCGGGCGGCATCCCGACGCGCTTCGACGGTGTGTTTCACAAAGACGTTGCCGACAGCCCGCTGGGTAACAAAGAACCAGCCAACGGCTATCACGCCGTCAGTGGCGGCTGGTTCGATGCCGGTGATTATGGTCAGTACATGCCGAACGCGGCACCGGTCTGGTACGTCATCAGTGCGGCACTCGACATCGCACCACAACAGTTTCGCGACGGCGACCTGGATATACCGGAGAGTGGTAACGGCCTGCCGGACCTGGTCGACGAACTCGAGTGGGGCATGGACTGGGCACTGCAAATGCAGGACCCCGTCGACGGCGGTGTCTACTTCCGTATTGCCAGTGCTACCTGGGACGGCAGCCTGCCGCACGCAATCGAGAAACCCCGGCTGATCGCGGAGAAGACCACGCATGCCACCGCTGCCTTTGCCGCCATGGCGGCGATACACGCGCGCCTGCTGGCAAAGGACCGGCCGGCACGTGCCGCAACCGTGCTGGCCGCCGCGCGACATGCCTGGCAGTTCCTGCAGACACATCCACAATGGCCGGCCGAGGGCGAGCGCTACCACAACCCGAAGGGAATCAATGCCGGTGAATACCCCGACACTTCGGCACAGGACAATATCCTGTGGGCCGCCGCCGAACTCTACCGCAGCACCGGTGAAACAGCCTATCACGACGCCTGCCTGGCCCTGGTCGACAAGGTCAAGATCGATCCGACCGGGGTGGTGTCTTTCAAGGACCAGGGCATGGCAGCCCACTGGGCCTACCTGATGGCGCCCTGGCCGAACAAGGACAAAATCCTGGTGAAGCGCGCCCGCGACATCTTCCTGGCCGCCGCCGACTGGCGCATACGCAAGATGCAGGAGCACCCTTACCACGCGCCGGTTCACCAGTACCGTGGCTACCTCGGCTGGGGTTCGTTCGCGCATTCCAGCCGCGCTACCCTCACCCTGTTCCAGGCCTGGCACCTCAGCGGCAAGCCGGATTACCTGCAATGGGCCTGGCAGACAACCGACGCGCAGCTCGGCGCCAACCCGCAATCAATCAGCTACATCACCGGCATCGGTGCCCGTTCGCCGCGCTTCCCGCTGTCGAAGCTGTCCCAGTATGACGACCTTGAAACGCCACTGCCCGGTATCCCGGTGAATGGCCCGCATGCGCACCTGCCCGCACTGTGGGCCTCCACGCGCGCCGTCAACGCCGCCTATTTCCCCGCCGCAATCACGCCCGAGAGCAACGCC
>JAOUCV010000117.1 GCA_029859555.1 Gammaproteobacteria bacterium | reverse complement strand
TCATCAGTTTCAACCGTTTCAAATGCGATGCCGGTCAGACCGATATCCAGCAATGAGTGGGCAAGTTCCGGGTTGGCGGCAAGGTGCAGGAAGCAGAACAGCAGGTGATTTTTCTGCAGTAATGCCAGGTCAGCGCTCAGCGGTTCCTTGACTTTTACGATAAGCTGCCCGTTATCGTAAGTCTCCGCGGGTGACGCGGTAATTGTGGCGCCAACAGCCTGGTAGGCCTGATCGGAAAACCCTGAAAGAATTCCGGCTTTCTGTTCAACAAAAACATTGTGGCCTGCCTGTACGAGATCGCCGCAGGCCTCCGGACTCAGCGCTACACGGCCCTCCAGTGGCTTGATCTCGCGGGGAATCCCTATCTGCATGGTTGCTTTACCCTACTCATCAAGTTACGTAACATTCAGCACCTGTTATTTCAGCTGTCCTGTTAAACGGAGTTATTATACATGAGCGATATCAAGCACTGCCGCCTTCTCATTCTGGGTTCCGGCCCGGCCGGATATACCGCGGCAATCTATGCGGCCCGCGCCAACCTCGACCCGGTGCTGGTGACTGGCCTGGAACAGGGCGGACAGCTGATGACAACGACCGAAGTGGAAAACTGGCCCGGTGGTGAGGATGGCATGCAGGGGCCACCGCTGATGGAAAACATGCGTGAGCATGCCGAGCGTTTTAATACCGAAATCATTTTTGATCACATTCATACTGTTGATCTTGAAAACAAGCCCTACCGGCTCGAGGGTGATTCGGGGATCTACACCTGTGATGCACTGATAATTGCGACCGGTGCTTCTGCCATGTACCTCGGTATGCCTTCCGAGGAAGCATTCAAGGGAAAAGGTGTTTCTGCCTGTGCAACCTGTGATGGTTTTTTCTACAAACAACAGCCGGTGGCTGTTATTGGCGGCGGTAACACAGCTGTCGAGGAGGCGCTGTACCTGTCAAATATTGCCTCGCACGTAACCGTGGTACACCGTCGCGATGCGTTACGCGCTGAAAAAATACTTCAGGATCGTTTGTTCAAGAAACAGCAGGAAGGCATTGTCACGATTGCATGGGACAGCGTGCTGGACGAAGTGCTGGGTGATGACAGCGGTGTAACCGGTATGCGCATCAGGAATGTCAAAGATGACAGTACCAGTGATGTTGAGCTGATGGGCGTCTTTATTGCGATTGGACACAAGCCAAATACAGGAATTTTTGATGGCCAGCTTGATATGCACAACGGCTACATCAGGATAAACAGTGGCCTTGAAGGTAATGCGACGGCAACCAGTGTGGCCGGTGTATTCGCAGCCGGAGACGTCTGTGACCACGTTTATCGCCAGGCAGTCACCTCGGCCGGCACCGGTTGTATGGCGGCGCTCGATGCAGAGTCATACCTTGACAACCTCGTACCTGTAGCTGCGAAGGATTGATTACATCTGCGCTGTAAGGGCTGAAAACAGGGGCTGTCTTGCGCGCGACCATTGTTGACAATATCCATGATATCGCGACCCCGGACTGGAACCGGGTCAGTGGTATCGATCACCCGTTTCTGCGTCATGAATTTCTTGCTGCACTGGAAACACACGGTTGTGTCGGTATAGAACAGGGCTGGATTCCACAGCATATCGCTGTTTATGATGGTGAACAGCTTGCAGGACTCGCACCGCTCTACCTGAAAGACAACTCCTATGGCGAATTTGTTTTTGACTGGGCGTGGGCCGATGCCTACCACCGCGCCGGTCTCGCCTACTACCCCAAGCTTGTTTCCTCTATTCCTTACACGCCAGTCACCGGCTCGCGCTTGCTGGTGCATCCTGAAAAACAGCGCGACAAAATATGCCATTTGCTCATAGAAAGAGCCTGCCAGCTGATGGATGAAACACACTGCTCCTCATTACACTGGCTGTTCACCAGCAAGGCGGATACCGAATTGCTGGTAGAACATGATTTTATGCGCCGAACCAGTTGTCATTTTCACTGGCACAATGACGGCTACACCTCATTTGAGGATTTTCTATCGCGTTTGAGTTCGCGCAAACGCAAAAAGATTCGGCGGGAGCGACGTTTTGTTGAAGAGGCCGGTGTCCGCATCGAAATCGTACATGGCTGTGATGCAAGCGCTGAACAATGGCAGGCAATGCACTGGTTCTATCGTTCGACCTTTATGAAGAAATCAGGCATGCCGACGCTGACACTGGAGTTCTTTGAGGAAATCAGTCGCACCATGGGTGACCAGGTGGTGCTGGTTTTTGCCAGCCATGAGAAACGTTACGTAGCCGGTTCGATAATGTTACGTGGTGACAAGGCTCTTTATGGCAGACACTGGGGCTGCCTGGAGGAATTCAACAGCCTGCATTTTGAAGCCTGCTATTATCAGGGTATCGAGTACTGTATTGCTAACGGTCTTGCGTTGTTCGAACCCGGCGCGCAGGGCGAACACAAAATCAGCCGTGGCTTTTTACCCAGTTATACCTGGTCTGCACACCGGGTCGGCGACGACCAGTTCAGCGAGGCGATTAAACGCTACCTGCAGCAGGAGCACCAGATGATGGTGGACTACCATGATACCCTGATGACGGGTTCACCATTCAGGAAGGCATAGCGAAAACACATGTCGCGCAATCAATCTACGAGTCCTTGCTGGCTGGAGCCGGATGCCAGCGAGATTGTCTTTCCGGATGTCGAACTGGCCCTGCGGGACCCCGATGGCCTGCTGGCCATGGGCGGCAAGCTCTCTACTGACTGGCTGCTGCAAGCCTACCGCAAAGGCATCTTTCCCTGGTATGGCCCGGGCCAGCCGATTTTGTGGTGGGCACCGGACCCTCGATTGGTGCTGTTCCCTGAAAAACTTCACATATCCCGCAGTCTTGCCAAAACCATCAGGCAGAATAAATTCTCCGTTACCCTCGATACAGCATTTTCAGATGTCATTGCCTCCTGTGCACAGGCACGTCCGGCACAGTCAGGAACCTGGATTACCCCGGAAATGAAAATGGCGTATGTTGATTTACACCATCAAGGACACGCCCACTCGGTAGAATGCTGGTATGACGGCAAGCTTGCCGGCGGCTTGTATGGCGTCGCCATCGGCAACATTTTCTATGGAGAATCAATGTTTAGCGAAGTCACAGACGCCTCAAAAGTGGCATTTGTTGCGCTGGTACTTCAACTGCAACGCTGGGGTTACAGCCTGATAGATTGCCAGGTACATACCGGGCACCTTGCCAGCCTGGGGGCAAACATGATCGCGCGCAAGGATTTCACTACCATACTGGATAGTGCCTGCGAGCAACCGGGGCGATCTGTGCCATGGATATTTGATGACCACTGACTGCTGCGGCCAGGCCGAAGAGTCATAAGAATATCCGGATAAATCATTTTTATAGCTGGCACCGGCTTCTTCCGGCAATAAATTCAGGTATACTTCCGCGTTTTACACAACAGGATCTACCTGGGTATATGGCAAAAGAAGAACACATCGAAATGGAAGGTACGGTTACCGAGGCGCTTCCCAACACCATGTTCAGGGTTGAACTTGAGAATGGCCACGTGGTAACTGCACATATTTCCGGAAAAATGCGCAAACATTACATCCGGATTTTACGTGGTGACAAAGTCACCGTTGAGTTAACACCCTATGATTTGAGCAAGGGACGTATTACCTACCGGGCACGTTGACAGGCATTTGGCGCGATCGCGCCATTCCGATGCCTGTTTTCTAGTGGACTTTTTCCTTCCCCTTTATTTCAAAGGACAGTTGGTCTTCACCAAGGTGAATAATGAGATGGCCACCGTGTGCGAGCTCGCCAAACAGTAATTCCTCGGCCAGTGGTTTCTTGATGTACTGCTGTATCGTCCTTGCCATCGGGCGTGCACCCATCTTCGGATCATAGCCACGCTCGGCCAGCCAGACGCGGGCATCAGCATCGACTTCGATAGTTACATTCTGTTCCTGTAATTGCGCTTCCAGTTCGAAAATAAACTTGTCGACAACCCGGCTGATGTGGTCCGGCCCCAGTGCATTAAACTGCACGATGGCATCAAGACGATTCCTGAACTCGGGGGTGAACAGTCGCTTGATGGCTTCCATTGCATCCGAGGAATGATCCTGACGGGTGAAGCCGATAGAAGCCCGGCTGGAGTCCTGTGCGCCAGCATTGGTTGTCATGATAATGGCAACATTTCGAAAGTCTGCCTTGCGACCGTTGTTATCAGTCAGGGTGCCATGATCCATCACCTGCAGCAGCAGGTTAAAGACATCCGGATGGGCCTTTTCGACCTCGTCCAGCAACAGCACTACATGAGGATTTTTGGTGATCGCCTCGGTGAGCAAACCGCCCTGGTCATAGCCGACATAACCGGGAGGCGCACCTATCAGGCGTGAAACTGTATGACGTTCCATATACTCGGACATATCAAAGCGCACCAGCTCCAGCCCCATGATTCTGGCGAGTTGGCGGGTAACTTCTGTTTTACCCACGCCTGTCGGCCCGGCAAACAGGAAAGACCCTATCGGCTTGTCTTCATTTCCTAGTCCTGAGCGTGACATTTTTATTGCGCCTGCGAGGGTTTCAATGGCGTCATCCTGCCCGTAAACGACCATTTTCAGATCGCGTTCAAGGTTGCGCAAACCTTCCTTGTCCGATGCCGAGACGGTTTTCTCGGGTATCCGGGCCATCTGCGAAATAACGTGCTCAATCTCGCGTATACCGACAGTCTTTTTACGGCGCGAAGGCGGCAACAGGCGTTGCCCTGCACCGGCTTCGTCGATAACGTCTACTGCCTTGTCAGGGAGATGGCGATCAGTGATGTAGCGGTCAGCCAGTTCAGCGGCACTGCGTAATGCACGCGCGGAATACTTGATCTTGTGATGTTCTTCAAATCGGGTTTTCAGACCTTTGAGAATATCGATAGTTTCTTCGACGCTGGGCTCGTTGATATCAATCTTCTGGAAACGGCGCGTCAGCGCATGATCCTTCTCGAAAATACCGCGGTATTCCTGAAAGGTGGTAGAGCCGATGCATTTGAGTTCACCGGAAGCCAGCATCGGTTTCATCAGGTTCGAGGCATCCATGACGCCACCGGATGCGGCGCCGGCACCGATAATAGTGTGGATTTCGTCAATAAAGAGTATCGACCCTTCTTCTTTTCGTAACTGGTTGAGGACCGCCTTGAAGCGTTTTTCAAAATCTCCCCGGTACTTGGTCCCCGCCACCAGCGCACCAAGGTCCAGTGCATAGAGTGTGCAGTTGAGCAATACATTCGGCACATCTCCATCAACAATCATTTTTGCCAGACCTTCTGCGAGTGCCGTCTTGCCTACCCCTGCCTCGCCAACAAACAGCGGATTGTTCTTGCGGCGCCGGCACAGGATCTGGATGGTTCGCTGGACCTCAGCGCGCCTGCCGATGAGGGGGTCAATCTTGCCCTGTGCAGCCTGTTCATTGAGGTTAACGGCGAAGGTTTCCAGCGGTTGCTTCGCTGTTGAATCAGCAGTTTCTGTCTCTTCGCTATTACCGGTATTTTCTTCGGGCTGGTCATACACCTTGGAAATACCGTGTGAAATATAATTGACGACATCAAGACGCGTTATATTCAGTTTGTTCAGAAAGTACACCGCCTGTGATTCCTGTTCGCTGAAAATAGCCACCAGCACATTGGCACCGGTCACTTCCGTTTTATCAGATGACTGCACATGAAAAACAGCACGTTGCAGGACGCGCTGAAAACCCAGCGTTGGCTGGGTTTCGCGCGTGTCGTCTTCAGAAAGTTTTGGTGTTGTTTCTTCCAGGAAAATGCCGACGTCCTGCTTGAGTTGTTCGAGGTTTCCACCGCAGGCGCGCAGGACTTCTACCGCTGAAGGGTTACCGAGCAAGGCATAGAGCAGATGCTCTACGGTCATGAACTCGTGATTTTTCTCGCGCGCTTCCTTGAAGGCGAGGTTCAATGTAAATTCAAGTTCTTTGCTCAGCATGTCAGTTCTCCGTCAGAAAAACTACGCTTCTTCCATATTGCACATCAGCGGGTGCTGATGGCGTTGCGAATACTCATTCACCTGTGCGACCTTTGTCTCTGCAATTTCGTAAGTAAAAATACCGCAGACGCCCTTGCCCTGGGTATGTACCTGCAGCATAACGCGGGTCGCTTTTTCACGATCAAGTCCAAACAGTTTTTCCAGCATGGTCACTACAAATTCCATTGGCGTATAGTCATCATTCAGCAAAACCACCTTGTACATGGATGGTTCTTTCAGTTCAGGGCGGGCATCCTGTAATGCCAGCCCCTCGTCTCCTCGGTGTTCTTTCTGGTCACTCATATCAGTCATTAGCTTATCAAATGCGGGGGGATTCTACCTTTCGCAGTCATTTTATCATTGATATTGACAACTTACAGGCATGAAAAATCCGTAATCACGCTATTTTCCTGCCACGGCAGATGCTCTGTCCCTGATTTGTGAATCGGCATATTTTATCTATCCTTGATACTCGGGAGATAAGACGCACGCACCACCTTTGCAGCTGTAACGTCAGCGCCAGCCCATAAAAAAAGCCCCTGCTGCTGCAGGGGCTTCCGGCTTTCAGGTCTACCCGCTAAATCAGGCAGAATCGATATCTCTAGAGCTCTTCGCCGGAACCCTGGATCAGGGCCTCTTCAATCGCACCCGGTGAGCACATGATGCTCATGAAGGTAGCGCCAGTCTCACTTGCCATCATTGGCAGATGAGGCCAGTTTATGGCGATACGGAAACGGGCGAACAGCGCGTAGGCAGTACCGTCAGAGACAACTATTTCATATGGCAGGTGTGCAGTTGAACGAGGTGAAGCCTTGTCAATGCGGCTCATAATGTACTCGTCACCACTACAGTCATCAGGACCGGATCCCTTGAGTGCAACACCGA
>JAOUCV010000468.1 GCA_029859555.1 Gammaproteobacteria bacterium | reverse complement strand
TTGCTACGTCCTGGCGGGCTGATGGCGATTGACAACACGCTCTGGTCCGGCGCCGTGGCAGACACTACCCGGCAAGATCCGGAGACCTGTGCGATCCGCGCGTTGAATGACCTGGTTCTCGCGGATGACCGGGTGCAAATCAGCCTGCTGCCGGTCGCGGATGGACTGACGCTGGCAAGGAAGCTGTGAAGCAGCGGTGCCGTTGCCAACTGTTACTGCCGTATCAGTCCAGCAGTTTGTAAAACACCCTGGAATTTCGCTGGTAGTTGTAGAGCGTCTTTTTCCTTGCTGGCAAGTCCGACTTGTCACCTGACTCAAAACCATGCTCCCTGAACCAGTGGGCGGTGCGTGTAGTAAGGGCTACGAGTTTTTTAATGCCGGATCCTGACGCTTTCGCTTCTATCGCCTGCAACAACGCATCGCCATGACCGGCATTGCTGTAATCGGGATGCACCGCCAGGCAGGCAAGTTCGGCAAGCGGTTGTTTGTCGCAGGGGTGCAGGGCGGCACAGGCAATCACAGTACCGTCACGCTCGATGACAAGGAAGTGATCGATTTCCATTTCCAGCCGCTCGCGCGAACGCTTTACCAGCATACCTTCCTGTTCCAGCGGCCTGATCAGTTCCAGGATGCCGCCGACATCGTCTATGGTTGCCTCGCGCAAGTCTTCATAGATGTCACCGGTAACCAGCGTTCCCAGTCCGTCACGGGTAAACAGTTCCAGCAACAGGGTCCCGTTTTGCCGGCGATCCAGTAAATGCACGCGCCGTACGCCGTGCTGGCACGCCTGTATGGCATGTTGCAGCTGCCGTTCGACGGACTCCGGCAGCTGTCTTCTCGAGGCGAGCAGGGCAATGGCCTCTTTTAGGGCAATCTGGCGGATCAGTCGCCGCTTGCTGTCCTTCAGCGCAGCGCCTTCCGTCAGCAGTATAAGTTTGTCGGCATGCAGTTCGCTTGCGGTGGCCGTGGCTACCTCTTCCGCGCTGAGATTAAAGATCTCGCCGGTAGGGGAATATCCCAGTGGTGACAACAGCACGATACGCCGGTCTGCCAGGTGCTGCCTGATAGCGGCGCCTTCCACGCGACGAACCTCGCCGGTGTGACAATAATCTACGCCGTCACGTATACCCAGCGGCCGTGCAATGACAAAGTTTCCGGAGGTGACCCCGATGCGTGCGCCTGACATGGGTGTGTTTGCCAGTCCCATCGAGAGTAGTGCCTCTATTTCGACGCGGACGGTACCGGCTGCTTCCTTGACGCAGGTCAGTGCAGCATCATCAGTAATGCGTAGCCCGTTTTCATACTGGAAGGCACAACCACTCGCCTTGAGTTTTTTCTCTATTTGCGGGCGTGCACCGTGCACCAGTACCAGCCGGATGCCGAGGCTGTGCAGCAGCGCGATATCGTGTACCAGGCTGGAGAACTGGTTGTCGGCGATGGCCTCGCCGCCAAAGGCGATGACAAAGGTGCGATCCCTGTGCGCATGGATATAGGGCGCCGAGTGCCGGAAGCTTTCAATAAACTGTTGATGAGTATTTTTGTTGCGCATGATGATGTTTCCCTTGCAGTTGTTATAACAAGGGATCCCGTCTGATACAAATTGTATTGATCATCTGTTTCAGGATTTCGATTGTCGGCGTAAGGCGCTGCAGCGCCAGGTATTCATCCGGCTGGTGAGCCTGCTCAATATCGCCGGGTCCGAGTACCACGGTCTCCATGCCGAGCTGGTTGAGATAAGGTGCTTCCGTAGAGAAGGCGACGGCCTCGGGGCTGTGGCCGGTGAGTTTTTGTGCCAGTTGTACGATGCCAGCACTGGCGGGGGTTTGCAGCGCCGGAACGCCGTCAAGCAGCGCTTCAAAACTCGCCTGGATGCCGCTGTCACGCAGTACGCTGAGAGTTCTGTCACGCAGTTCTTCCCTTAATTGCTGTGGGTCCATGCCGGGAAGCGGGCGCAAATCAATGTGCAGTTCACATTCAGGGCAAATCCGGTTCGGGTTGTCACCGCCATGTATATGTCCGAGGTTGAGTGTCGGCACGGGTACCGCAAAGCAGGCATTGTG
>JAOUCV010000467.1 GCA_029859555.1 Gammaproteobacteria bacterium | reverse complement strand
TAGTACCCGGGAAAACGGGGTCAGAGAGCAATTTTCTCTAATATTAGAGAAAATTGCTCTCTGACCCCATTTTGCAATCGCCGGACAAACCGGTAGCCTATGGCGATGACCGCTCGCTCGATTATGGATACCAATCCAACGGTGCTGCAGCCCGACAGCATCATCGCCACTGCGATGCAGTACATCATGCAGCATCGTTACCGAAATCTGCCGGTGGTGGATGAAGATGGGCGTTTTCTGGGCGTATTCGGCGTCGACTGCCTGTTGCGCCTGGCGCTGCCAAAGGCGGTCATCATGGAACAGGGGCTGCATAGCGTAGAGTTTGTCCGCGAGACGCTGTCTGACATCCACCGGCGCCTGAACCAGCACGTGGATCAACCGATCTCCAGCTGCATGTACGACCAGGTCACTACGGTCGCTCCCGACACCCCGCTGGTGGAGACCTTGCTGATCCTCTACCGCACGCATACCAGCCTGCCGGTAGTGGAAACCGACTCGGGTAAGCTGGTCGGTGTTATCTCCTACTTTGACGCCGGCAGAAATATTCTGGCAGCGGATATCTGAATGCACGGCCACGGCAGTGCAACCGCAGAGGTAGTGTTTGGCCTGCACCCCATGTGGTTTGCGGGCATGCTTTTTGTACTGTCCTACGTGCTGATCATGAGCGAGCGGGTCAACCGGGTAATCATATCCCTGTTAGCCGCCAGCCTGATGATTGTGGGCGGGGTCCTGACACAGAAAGCGGCTATCGAAGGCATCGACTTCAACACCATTGGCCTGCTTACCGGCATGATGATTATTGTCGCCGTCGTCAGGCAAACCGGCATTTTCGAGTACCTCGCCATCTGGTCGGCAAAGCAGGTTAATGCCAGCCCATGGGGCATACTGGTCATGCTGGTACTGGTGACGGCGGTACTGTCCGCGCTGCTCGACAATGTGACTACGGTACTGTTGATTGTGCCGGTGACCTTGCTGATCACAGAAGCGCTCAAGGTCAGTGCCTATCCCTACCTGTTTGCCGAAATCTTTGCCGCCAACGTCGGTGGCGCCGCGACACTGATCGGCGATCCGCCCAACATCATGATCGGTTCTGCGATTGGACTGTCGTTCAACGACTTCCTGTTCAACCTGGCACCACTTATTGCCGTGCTGTTACCTGCCTTGTTGATCCCGCTCTACCTGATCTGGGGCCGCAAACTGAGCGCGAGCCCGGAGAGTCGTCGTCAGGTGATGAATTACCGGCAGGAAGAGGCCATCAAGGACAGCCGGTTACTCTGGATGTCGTTGTTCGTCCTGGCACTGGTGATAAGCGGGTTTGTGTTTGCGCATGACCTGCAACAGCAACCTGCCACCATCGCGATGTTCGGTGCCGCCTTGCTGCTGTTATTACAGAATATCCCCTGCAGCTACAAAGACCAGTCCCGAAACATCAGCAAAACGTTCGGCGAGGTCGAATGGACCACCATCTTCTTCTTCATCGGTCTTTTCATCATGGTGTACGGGATCGAAGCCACCGGGCTGCTGGATCTGCTGGCGCAGGAAGTGCTGCGGCTGACCGGTGGCGATATGGCGACCACAGCGATTTCCATACTCTGGGTGTCGGCTGTCGCCTCGGCACTGGTGGACAACATCCCCTTCGTAGCCACCATGATTCCGCTGATTCAAAACATGGAGTCAACACTCGGTGGTCCGGAAGCACTCATGCCGTTATGGTGGTCGCTCTCGCTTGGCGCCTGTCTGGGCGGGAATGGCAGTCTGATCGGCGCCAGCGCAAATCTGATCGTTGCAGGTTTCGCGGAACGTTCAGGTCAGACTATACGTTTCCTGCCATTCATGCTGCTCGCATTTCCCTTGATGCTTTTCTCCATCGCCATCAGCAGCATCTACATCTATATTCGTTATCTTTGAGTGCTAGTTGTCGCGTAAAACGCGCTCGTCGTATTCCGATTCGAAGAACAGCTTGTGCCTGGCTTCTTCCTTGGCCAGGCCGATGAACACCTGGCGCAGTTGGTCCTCGTGGACTTTTTCCGCCAGGTCGGAATACAGCTGGAAGGCGGCGCGCTCGC
>JAOUCV010000116.1 GCA_029859555.1 Gammaproteobacteria bacterium | reverse complement strand
GTGATAGCGGTTCTCGCCAAGGAACTCAACAATCCTGTTTCCGGCGGCACGTCCAAAGACGATAATGTCGAGCAGTGAATTACCGCCCAGCCGGTTGCCGCCGTGTACGGAGACACAGGCACACTCTCCGGCCGCGTACAGGCCGGTAACGGCCTCTTCCGGGCCATGTTCTATTGGTGCGACTACTTCGCCATGACGGTTGGTGGGGATACCTCCCATGGTGTAGTGTGCCGTCGGGAACACCGGCACCGCCTCATCGCACATATCCACATTGGCAAAGGTCAGTGCCATGTCACGGATGGCGGGCAGACGTTTGCGTATCATGTCTGCATCAAGGTGTTTCAATGTCAGCAGTACATGATCCTTGCCGGGGCCACAGCCTCGCCCTTCACGAACTTCCGTGGTGATCGCACGACTGACCACATCACGACTGGCCAGGTCTTTCGCGTTGGGTGCATAGCGCTCCATGAAACGCTCTCCCTCACTGTTGATGAGGTAGCCTCCTTCGCCGCGGGCACCCTCGCTCAGTAACATGCCCTTGCCGGCGATACCGGTGGGATGAAACTGGAAAAACTCCATGTCCTGTAATGGCACACCGGCACGCAGTGCCATCGCCATACCGTCACCGGTGTTAATGAGTGCATTGGTATTGGTACGGAATATCTGCCCGGCACCACCGGTTGCCAGCAAGGTAGTCTTGGCTTCAATGATCAGTTTTTCACCGCTGGCGATGTTCAGTACCAGCGCACCCAGAAATGAACCTTCTTCATTGTGCAGCAGGTCGACGGCAAAGTATTCGTCAAAGAAATGCGTCCTGGATCGAATGTTCTGTTGATAAAGTGAATGCAGGATAGCGTGCCCGGTACGATCTGCTGCTGCACAGGTACGTGCTGCCTGCTCACCGCCAAAATTCATGCTTTGACCGCCGAACTGACGTTGATAAATCTGCCCGTTTTCAAGACGCGAGAATGGCACACCAAAGTGCTCAAGTTCGTACACCGCTTTGGGTGCTGTGCGGCACATGTACTCAATTGCGTCCTGGTCACCGAGGTAATCGCTGCCCTTGACGGTATCAAACATGTGCCAGTGCCAGTCATCCGGACGGACATTGGCGAGCGCTGCGTTAACGCCACCCTGTGCGGCAACAGTGTGCGAACGTGTCGGGAATACCTTGGAGACTACGGCAACACGCGCATCTGCCTGTGACAGTTGCAAGGCGGCGCGCAAACCACCGCCGCCGGCACCTATAATCAGGGTATCAAACTGTCTGCGCGGTATTGTCATCATCTATATCGCGGCCTGTAGCAAAACACGCAGCGCCCATATCCCGCAGGCCATCAAGGTCAGGGCAATCAGCGAGAGAATCGCCAGTCGTAAACCAGTCGCATGTACATAATCGAGTACTATATCGCGCATCCCGACCCAGCCGTGAATCAGTAATGCCATGATAAAAAGTGCTGCGGCGATGATCATGGCGGGCTGTGTAACCCAATCATGCCATTGCTGAAAACTGTGTTGCGGTTGCAGCAGAAAATGCACCAGCAGATAGACCAGGAAAATGCCGAGGTAGACGGCCGTCAGCCGCTGTAACAGCCAGTCGCGCAGTCCGTGTATGGGGCGACTCACAGAATCCACCAGAGATACAGCAGCGCCAGCACCGGGGCACACAGATTTACCAGCCAGGCACTGCCGCGTGCAGTCTGTAACGTGACACCCTTGTCAATGTCTATCAGCAGGAAGCGGATACCGGACAATAAATGGTGCATAAATGACCAGACGACCAGCCCCAGGCCAGCTTCAAACCAGCAGTTATTAATGTAAGATATTGTTTTTTCATAGCCTGCAGGGCTTTGCAGGGACAGATCCAGCAGGTAGATCAGCACCGGCAGGGACAAAAACAACAGCACGCCGGATATACGATGGGCGATCGAGGTCACCGCACCAACCGGGAAACGTATTCGTAGAAGATTTAAATAGACGGGTCCAGATCGTTGGGTAGTCATAATCTACTTTTATTTGCCTGTCGAATTTATACCATTCACAAGGCGTGAACGCCAGCCACAGAGAGACACCGACGATTACTGACAGACCCGGCAACTTAGACTAGAATTTGTGTCCGTTAAACGATCATACAGACATTATGAAGAACAGGTGGAAAGCGTTTCTTGAAGAGGCCGGAGCGGAGTTTTCTGACGACCGGGTCCAGCATTTCGGTAATCCGGGACGCGAGCAGGAAGTTGCTCTCAGCGGTCTGGTATTTGCTGATCTCGAATATATGGGCGTGATCGCTGCACATGGCCAGGACGCAGGCAGTTTCCTGCAGTCACAATTCACCAATGACACCAGCAGCCTTGACGAGCTCAGCAGCCAGCTGAACGCCTATTGCACGCCCAAGGGCCGCGTCCTCGGCCTGATGCGAATTTTTCGTCATGGAGACACCTGGTATCTGCGCCTGCCGGCTGATTCGATTGAGGCAGTTATTCAACGCCTGCGTATGTTTGTGATGCGCGCAGACGTGACCTTCGAAGATGTCAGTGAGAATTTCCTGCGCATCGGGGTGTCCGGTGCAGCGGCCAGCGATGAGCTCGGCAATGCAGTCACAGAATTACCGGCAGATATTGACGCTGTCACGCACAAGGGTGATCTGACCATTGTGCGTGTTCCCGGCCTGCAGCCACGCTATGAGGTCTACGCGACCTCGGTTAATGCAGCCCGCGAGCTCTGGGACTCGCTCAATGTGCGTGGCGCTCCGGTTGGAGAGCCATCCTGGCGCTTACTGGAAATACAGGCAGGTCTGCCGTGTGTTTTTTCGGCAACAGCAGAATTGTTCGTACCGCAGATGATGAATCTGGAGTTGATCAAGGGCGTCAGCTTCAAGAAAGGTTGTTACCCGGGGCAGGAAATCGTTGCCCGCATGCAATACCTGGGGACACTGAAACGCCGCATGTACCTGGGAAGAATAGCCGATAACAAGATTGCCTCACCCGGTGATGCATTATTCCCCACCGGCGAGAATGCACAGGCAATTGGTCGTATTGTGGATGCGCAGCCGCATCCTGATGGCGGCCAGTTGGCGCTGGCAGTACTGCAAATAGCTTCGGCAGAGACGGGCGATGTGTTTCTTGGCGCAGCGGACGGCCCGGCATTTACACTGCAGTCACTGCCTTACTCGCTTGCAGACTGAACAGCCTTGAGCCAGTCGATCACGAGCGCCAGCAGTTCAGCCTCCCTGCTTTCAAAAAAGTGGTCCGCACCGTCTACCCTGGTTTGCTGATAGCCGGAACTGCCAGCAACCGCGGCTTTCTTGCGTGCAGCAGCGGTATCCAGAACACCCTGTAAATCACTGCTGCCGTAAACGTCCAGCACAGGCAGCCTTATCTTCGACAAGGACTGCAGGGTGCCCATGGAGTCAGGTACATTGTTGAACGCGCCGTTCACACCAATGACCACCAGCGAATCAAGCCGCTCATCCTGTCGGTCAGCGGCGTAAAACAGCAGGTCTGCACCACCACGGCTGTGTGCTATCAGCGTGATCTTGCCAGCGCCCTGCTCTGCCAACCAGTCGAGCGCGACACTGATTCTGTCTGCCCCTTCCTGTATCAATTGTCCCTGCAGATCCTGATCAGCGCCCTCGGGTGGCAACGGCATCTGCAGTGATAAAGACTGCCAGCCATTCTCGGCCAACCCGGATCGCAATGGCTGGATAACCTGTGGCCAGTCGGGATGTGCCCCTGTGCCATGAATCAGCACAACTGTGCCCTGAAATGGCGTCTCCTCGGCCGGGGTGTAGATCGTCAGGAAGCGGTGTTTGCGTGCCTCCAGCCAGACATCTTCGCCATCAATCAGCTGCTCAACAATCTGCTCGGACCAGCGTTGCTCCTTGGCGGTATCCGACTGTGTGGCAGCATAAAGAGAAGCAGTCAGTGCAAGTTGCAATACGACACAGACGCCAGGCAGGTAGAATTTTTTCATGGCTCACCTCTATAACTGAATATCATAAATAGACTGTAATATACTGTATATTATATATAATTTAACGAATAACAAGTGTTCTGAACTCGCTTCGAAGGAATCTGTCATAAACCTGCAGTTACTCGATAATTTAATCACGGGATATTTAACCATGAAAATACAGAACGTCCTGGCAGCTATTGGCATTGCAAGCTGTGCAGTAGCGCTATTACTGAAAGTCAGCACTGCAAGCGAAACAGCAGAGACCAGTGTTGTCACAACGCCGCTAACATCCCCGGCAGCCGGTGATTTTCAGAAGCCGTCCCCCGAAGCGTTGCGTGCGCAGTTAAACCCGTTGCAATTTGACGTTACCCAGAATGAGGGTACCGAACCTGCCTTTAAAAATGAATACTGGGACAACAAGCAGGCAGGTATCTACGTGGATATCGTCTCGGGACAACCGCTGTTCAGCTCAACCGACAAATTCAAGTCAGGTACCGGCTGGCCCAGCTTTGTCCAGCCCATCACGCCGGATGCCTTACAGACACACACAGACACACGGTTCTTTATGAAACGTACCGAGTTAAAAAGCAGTATTGCGAAGTCACATCTGGGCCACGTGTTCAACGACGGGCCGGAACCAACCGGCCTGCGTTACTGTATTAACTCTGCTTCGCTGAAATTTATCCCCAGGGAAGATATGCAAGCGAACGGATACGGGGAATATCTGTCGCTGTTTGATAATTGATCTGTACGGGGAGCCCTGCTTTAACACGGCTCCCCGTTACAGTCGTACCGGGAGTAAAACCTGATCAGCCGTATACTGCACGGGCAGCAGCAACAGCGACACCGGAATCAACCGGTGCTTTCATACTGCTCAGCACGGCATCCAGCGCACCCAGACAGAACAGCACATTGGTCTGGTTGCTGGCAAAGCCCATCAGGCCAACACGCCAGATCTTGCCGGCCATGGCACCGAGCCCGGCACCGATTTCAAGGTTGTATTCATTCAGCAATGCACTACGAACGGCGGCTTCATCAACACCATCAGGAATCGATACTGCATTCAGCTGCGGCAGACGCTGTCCTTCAGGAACAACGAAGCTGAGACCCATTGCTTCAAGACCGCTGCGCAAGGCATCGTGGTTTTTCTGATGACGTGCCCAGGAGTTTTCAATACCTTCCTCCTGCAGAATCACCAGTGCTTCGTGCAATGCATACAAAGTGTTAACCGGTGCCGTGTGGTGGTATGCACGCTTTGCACCGCCACCCCAGTAACCCAACACCAGGTTCAGGTCAAGGAACCAGCTCTGTACCTTTGTCTTGCGACTGGTAATCACGTCGATGGCACGCTGACTGAAAGAAACCGGCGACAGACCGGGTACGCATGACAGGCATTTCTGGGTACCTGAATAAATTGCGTCAATATCCCAGTCGCTGACCATCAGTGGTGAACCGGCAAGCGAGGTAACCGAGTCAACGATAACAAGGCAGTCATGCTGGTGCGCCAGTGCCGTTAATGTTTCTGCATCGGAAATAGCACCGGTTGATGTTTCAGCATGCACAAAGGCAAGGATCCTGGCATCGGGATTGGCCTTCAGTGCTTGCAGCACTTTTTGCGGGTCGACAGCCACACCCCAGTCGTCTTCTACCATGACGGCAATACCACCGCAGCGTTCGACATTTTCCTTCATGCGACCACCGAACACCCCGTTCTGGCAGACGATCACCTTGTCACCCGGCTCGACCAGGTTTACAAAGCACATTTCCATGCCCGCGGAACCCGGTGCCGAAACCGGCATGGTCAGCTCATTACTGGTTTGAAAGGCATAGCGCAGCAGCTCTTTCATTTGGTCCATCATATTGACGAATTCGGGATCCAGGTGACCAATGGTCGGTCGCGCCATGGCCTCGAGAATGCGCGGATTGACATCAGACGGACCAGGACCCATCAGGGTACGAACGGGGGGGTGAAATGACTGAATACTCATGTGTTCCTCTTGATACTGATAATTATCTGGAATAGTGGATTATCAAAGGACAAATTCTAGCATTTCCGGCGCCAATGCCCATACCTCATTGTTGATGCAGGAAACAGCGCACGGTCTGGTCTCCGGCAGCAGTTTCCGGCGGGTAGCTGTCCCTGCAAATATCCATGGCCCTGGGGCAACGCGGGTGAAAATGGCAGCCAGTGGGCGGCTGGGACGGGGACGGGATATCACCTTCGAGGCGGATAATTTCGCGTTTTGACTGTGTATCCGCGACCGGTACGGCGGATAACAGCGCCTCGGTGTACGGATGCAGGGGCTGTTCCAGCACGTCGGCGACCGGGCCCTCTTCCACAATACGCCCCAGGTACATCACCGCGACCCGGTCTGCCAGGTAGGAAACCACAGACAGGTTATGCGTAATAAAAAGGTAGGACAGCCCCAGCCTGTTCTGGAGTTCCTTGAGCAGATTCAGTATCTGCGCCTGTACCGACACATCGAGTGCACTGGTTGGCTCGTCACAGATAACCAGCCGTGGGTCGACGGCCAGGGCACGGGCAATACAGATGCGCTGGCGCTGGCCACCTGAAAATTCATGCGGATAGCGCTGCGCCTGATCCGCAGACAGACCGACCTGCTCGAATAATTCGTTTACACGGGCGCGTCGTTGTTGCCGGGTCTTTCCGATTCCCTGTGCAATCATGCCCTCTTCGACAATATCGCCGACCATCATGCGCGGGTTCATGGAGGAAAAAGGATCCTGAAAGATAAACTGAAAGTCTGAACGTTTCTTTCTCAGCGCCTCGCCCTTCAGCCTTGTCAGCTCGACAGCTTCGAACTGCACGCTGCCGTCGGTGGGTTTAATCAGCTGTAATATGGCTTTCCCGACGGTTGTTTTTCCGCAGCCGGACTCACCCACCAGCGCCTGCGTACAGCCTTGCGGGATCGCGAGTGACACACCATCGACAGCATAGACATAACCTGCTGTGCGTTTAAAT
>JAOUCV010000465.1 GCA_029859555.1 Gammaproteobacteria bacterium | reverse complement strand
TGCCCACCAGAACCGACACTAGGCTCCCATGATTGAAGCCGATCGCCTGGTCACGCCCAAGGGTTCCACAGCAGATGAAGTGCTTGATCGCACTGTCCGTCCAAAACGTCTTGCCGACTACGTTGGCCAGCCGCAAGTCTCTGAACAAATGGAGATTTTTATTGAGGCGGCGAAGAAGCGCGGCGATGCCCTGGACCACACGCTGATCTTTGGCCCGCCGGGGCTGGGCAAAACCACGCTGGCGCATATCATCGCCAATGAAATCGGGGTCAACCTGCGCCATACCTCCGGCCCGGTGCTGGAACGTGCCGGTGACCTGGTGGCCTTGCTGACCAACCTGGAACCCAACGATGTGCTGTTCGTGGACGAAATCCACCGCCTCAGCCCGGTCGTCGAGGAAATTCTCTACCCGGCAATGGAAGATTTTCAGCTCGATATCATGATCGGCGAGGGGCCGGCAGCGCGTTCCATCAAGCTCGATTTGCCGCCGTTCACGCTGGTGGGCGCAACCACCCGGGCCGGTCTGCTGACCTCGCCGCTGCGTGACCGCTTTGGCATCTCACAACGACTCGAATTTTATACGGCGGCAGATCTTGCCTTCATTCTGCGCCGTGCCGCCGGTATTCTGGGCGTGAAGATTGATGACGCAGGTGCACTGGAGCTGGCAAGTCGCTCGCGGGGTACGCCGCGCATTGCCAATCGCCTGTTGCGACGGGTGCGTGACTATGCCGAGGTCAAGTCTGACGGTTGCGTGACCAGGGCAATTGCGAGCCAGGCCATGGAGATGCTGAATATCGATGAGCAGGGTTTCGATACCCAGGACCGCAAGCTGTTGCTGACCATTATTGAAAAATTCGACGGTGGACCGGTCGGCGTCGACAGCCTGTCAGCCGCGATTGGTGAAGAGCGCGGCACCATTGAGGATGTGGTGGAGCCCTACCTGATTCAGCAGGGATTTATTATGCGTACGCAACGCGGGCGCGTGGCTACACGTAATGCCTATCTGCATTGTGGCCTGAAACCGCCGCTGTCGCTGGCGGCAGAGCCGCTTGAGTTGCTGGCGGATGAGCCACAAGAGGGCATCCCGCACTGAATCCGGTATGGTCGTTGTTTTGAGACAGTTACCCCTGCGTGCAACCCCTGCTTTCGCGATTTTCAGCTGCGTGGAATTTACGGCGCTCGATGCGGTCAGTAACAGCAGCCGGGGGAACTGAATCCGGTGTCGACGTTTAGCTGGCAGGTGCGGGTTTATTATGAGGATACTGACAGTGGCGGCGTGGTGTATTACGCCAACTATCTGCGATTCATGGAGCGTGCGCGCACTGAATGGATGCGTTCACTGGGGTTTGAACAGGACCAGTTGATCAGGGAGGAGGGAATATTGTTCGCCGTACGTTCTGCCAGTATCGAATTTCTGCAGCCGGCACGTTTTAACGATCTGCTCAGCGTTGACCTGGGTGTAATACACCGTGGCCGCGCCAGCCTGACGTTCAGCCAGTCGATTGCGCGTAGCGAAAATGCGCAGCTGCCGCTGTGCAGTGGAGAAATAAAAATTGCGTGCCTTGATGCAGAGTCCTTTCGCCCGCATCCCATTCCCGACTTTATTTTGAAGGAGATACCGGATGTCGTCTGACATGTCCTTTTTCCATCTCATTACCGGCGCCAGCCTGGTGGTGCAGCTGGTGATGTTGCTGTTGCTGGTGGTTTCCATGGTTTCCTGGACCATGATCTTCCGCCGCCGCAGCGTGTTGCAGGAAGCCCGTATCGCGGCAGATGAATTCGAGGACCGCTTCTGGTCCGGCGGTGACCTGGCGGCACTGTTTCGGGAGGTTTCAGCGCAGTCGGAAAATGCCATCGGCATGGCCGGCATCTTCCAGTCCGGTTTCAACGAGTTTGCCCGTTTGCGCAAGCAGCCGGGCGCAGACCCGCGTGCCGTCGTTGAGGGCGCGCAACGCGTGATGCGGGTGCAATTGTCACGTGAAACAGACGACCTGGAAACGCACCTGTCGTTTCTCGCCACGGTGGGGTCAACCAGCCCCTATGTAGGCCTGTTCGGTACCGTCTGGGGA
>JAOUCV010000466.1 GCA_029859555.1 Gammaproteobacteria bacterium | reverse complement strand
GGCAGGTGTCTTCGCATCTGGTTCCGGCTGCATGGTTGGAACATAGCAGTCGCCATCTTCATTGCATATACGTCCCTTGCGGTCCCAGGGCAAATTTCGATAGCTGGGTTGTTTGCCGTAATCAAGATGAGGACACTTGATGATTTCGAAGTAGGGTGAGTAGTCAAAATCACGCGGGGTGAATAATCGCGTGTTGCGTGGAATCATGCGCAACGAACCGTCCCGGCGCTCCTCCAGAACCGGCAGGACGGGAAACCTGACTGACGCGAATGCCGCGGCTATCATAGAAGAGCATACAGACCGCGTCGGGGAACCGGCGTTGTGTTGAAACAAACTGGAGCGCCAGCGTCGCGGAATGATACTGTAGGGGAAAAGAAAGCGGGCCAGGTCAAGTAGCTGGCGAAGGTCATAGTCAAATCCCAGGTGTTGCAGGGCAAACTTGAGGACATGCTGCGAATCCTGGCGAGACAGGCCTGTGGGCCGACAAACGCGAAGCGAATCGCCGCGATACTTCTCCAGGGGCTTAACCACGGTGCCTTGTCCCAGCCAGGCTTCGATGATCAACTGCTCATTAGGGTCACCGTCGTAGAATGACAGGACCTTCTCTCTCAGTTCCTCGTCGTCAATGTCATGAACCCTGCCGATGTACATGGCTGAATGTGACCATGGACTCTGGGTGACTGTGCGGATGATTTCGGATACACGGCTGCGACCTTCTACCAATAGAACATCACAAGGTCTGATTTCGTAGCGAACTCGATCAAAATCGCAAAGGGGCGGGTTGCTATCAGCGCTGTCAGCTGTCAGCCAGCTTACAATTTTTTTGCCCAGCCAGGCTGCAGGATTGAAAATCATACAACCTCCGTTTGCATCAATAATGTAGCGTTTTAGACACCCAACCCCGGGTCGAGTTTATCGGCCCCAATGTCTACCTGATTACTAAACATAGCGGCATATTTTCAATGGGGCTGAGAAAACTCCATAAGTGAATGTTTTAATTAATGATATTTATGCTTCAGTGGCAAGGGTGACGGCCCGTTCAAGGATGTCCCGGCCGGTGTAGAAGTGAGGTGAAAAGCGCACGCCACCGCCGCGCAGCGCACAAATTACACCGTGCTGTTGCAGGTGCGAATACAGTGTTTCGTTGCTTGTCTCCGGGTGCCGGAAGGTCACAATGCCGGCGCGCCTTTCGGGAGCGGTCTCCGAAATGACTGTAAAACCATGTTCTATTAAAATATCAATAAGATAGGAGGTATTTGAAGAAACTTTCTCATATATTTCCTGTAATCCAGCCTCGATCAGAAGACCGACACTGGCGTGCAACGCGTGAATACCCAGCATATTGGGGCTGCCACACTCGAAACGGCGAGCACTGGATGCCGCTTGCCAGCTGCGCCGATCATAATCGCCAAGCGCTTCCACCATGTGCCAGCCATATTGTTTCAGTGCCAGGCGGGATGTCCATTTCTCCCGGCAGTAAAACAGGGCCAGACCTTCAGGGCCAAGCATCCATTTGTGACCATCCGCTACAACAAAATCTGCGTGACAGGCTTGAACATCCAATGGCTTGACGCCAATGCTCTGGATAGCGTCAACACAGAAGGCGACATTCGCCGCCTGACAGGCAGCGCCAATGGTTTCAAGGTCCAGTGCCAGCCCGGTGCTGTACTGCACCGAACTGATTGACACCAGGCGAGTACGATCAGTCATGGCTGCAATTACAGCTTGTTCCGGTGAATCGACCTGGCCTATATCCGCCTCAATTGTTCTTACACCCAATGAGCCGAGCGATTCCCAGACAATACGGTTGGAGGGGAATTCCTGATTGCTGATGACAACTTCATCGCCCTGTTGCCAGTCGATGCCGTAGGCAATAACAGACAATGCTTCCGATGTATTTTTCAGCAGGGCTATTTCCGAACTGTCGCGTGCGTTGATCAGGAATTGCAGTTGTTCGCGCAACGACTGCTCGGTTTTCAACCAGCGATCATAGTGTTGTGATCCATACTTGCCATTCTCCTCGGCAAAGCGTCGCACGGCTTCTATGGTACGTTTTGGCCAGGGTCCGA
>JAOUCV010000115.1 GCA_029859555.1 Gammaproteobacteria bacterium | reverse complement strand
GTCGGTAAACGGCAATACCGCCCAGGCCGCCAGCGCCGGCGCAATGGAAATCATCGGCGCAATCAGAAACAGGAAACGGTTGGAATTCGTCGGGATGACGATTTCTTTCATCAGCAACTTCAGCGCATCGGCAATTGGTTGCAACCAGCCACGCGGACCGACCCGGTTGGGGCCGATACGCACCTGCATGTAACCGATAATCTTGCGCTCGGCAAACGTCAGGTAAGCCACAGCCAGCAACAGCGGCACCACGATGACAATTATCTTCACCAGCGAATACAGTAAAACACTGTCTGTGATGTCATCCCAGAAAAGCACACCCAGCATAACGACCAGTACCGTCGCGACGCCCGCCAACAGCGCAGTCGCCAGCATGTGTGTCTTGTATTTTTCAATGAGTGTGTGTGCCATGGATACCGTTTCCGTCAAACCCGCTCGATGCTGACCGGGCCAAAAGCAGCGCCCAGTGTGGCGGCAGCCTGCGTACCGGACTGTATCCACAAACAACCATCGGGTACGCGCTCACTGATGCCAACGTCCATGGTGGCACTGGCATCACCCTGCGTCACCGTCACGGTATAACCCTCACGCACGCCGGACTTTTCTGCCTGCCCCGCATTCAACTGAACCCGTTCGGACACAACAGCATCCGGCGTCAGCTGCAACGCCGGTGCTCGACGAACCAGTGCGTCAACCGCATTAATGGCCACATCACCGATGCGTTCGAGGCCATCAGACATCGCTGCCTGTGCAACAGCTCCGGCAGCCTGGCAGTTATCCAGCGACACCGCCCCAAGCTGTTGTTGCAGCGCATCACGAATTTCTTCACTGCTCTGCTGTTCAAAACCATCCAGCCCAAACTGGTTACCGAGCACACGCATGACTTTCCAGCCCGGACGGCTGTCACCCGTGGGGGATGCTACGCCGGCAAAGCTCTGCCAGCGGCCTTCAGTATTAATATAAGTACCGGATGTCCCGGTAAACGGGGCAACCGGCAGCAACACATCAGCCTGTGACTTCATGGCCTCGCTGGCAAAGGCGCCGGCGCAGACTACAAAATCCGCCGCATCAAGGGCCTTTGCGGCTTGCGCAGGATTAGCACAGTCACATGCCGCTTCCACACCGAACAGCAGGTACCCCTTGCGTGGCTCAGCCAGCATGGCACAGGCATCCAGCCCTGCAGTCTCAACAGCTGAACCGGCCGGACCACGGTGCGGCAACACGCCGGTCAACCAGCCACCTGCGCCATTAGCGCCATCGGTCATTACACCGAGGACAGCACCGCTGGCCGCAGCAATCGCAGCGGCCAGCGCCTTGAGCAGGGAGAACTGCGGATGCGCCGTGGCAACATTGCCCAGCAACACGGTCGCCTTGTCGGCATCCTTCAAGGACTGTGCCATGGCACGGTGCGACTCGTCAGGGCTCGCGGCAGCAACAGCAGCCTTGACTGCATCAGAACCAGCAGCGTCCGGGAAGCATGCAGCAACAGCGGCCAGGGTAGCCACCATTTGCGACGGTGGCACAATGGCTTTCGCGTGCACATCAAACAAAAATTCGTAATCGACCGGATTAATAAACATGACCTGCGCACCGGCAACAGCGGCCTTGCGCAAACGGTGGCCGATAATCGGCTGATCCTTGCGCACATTGGAGCCAACAAGCAGCGCAGCATTTATATCTTCCAGCGCCTCGATTGCTTGCCCCAGCGTTGGACACGGTGGCGCTGTTTCCTGGTCAGAGAAATCGGACTGGCGCAGACGGTGATCGATATTATTGATGCCGGCTCCACGAGCAAGCGCCTGTGTCAGCAGCATCTCTTCAACAGTGGCAGAGGGTGACACCAGCACACCCATCTGGTCGGCGCCGTGTGCAGCAATAACCGCACGAATTCCCTCGACGCTTGTTTGCAATGCGGTTTCCCAATCGACACTTTGCCACTCGCCATCAACCTTCACCATCGGCGTACTGAGCCGGTCATCACTCGACAGACCTTCGTAGCTGAAGCGGTCCCGATCAGACAGCCAGACTTCATTTATTTGTTCGTTCTCGCGCGGCACCATGCGCATCACCTCACCACGGCGGGTATGTGCGAACAGGTTGGAACCGACACAATCATGCGGTGCCAGCGTTGCTGCCTGCTGCAGCTCCCAGGCGCGCGCCTTATAACGGTATGGCCTGGAAGTCAGCGCACCGACCGGACAGACATCAATTACGTTACCGGACAACTCGGATTCCAGTGACTTTTCGATATAGGTACCGATTTTCATGTTCTCGCCGCGACCGGTTGCACCCAGCTCCATCTTGCCGGCGACTTCCCGCAGCATACGGATACAGCGGGTACAGTGAATGCAGCGCGTCATATCTGTCGCAATCAGCGATCCGATATTCTTGTCTTCAACAACACGTTTCTTCTCCGAGAAACGCGACACATCGCCTCCGTAACCCAGTGCCAGGTCCTGCAACTCGCATTCACCGCCCTGGTCACAAATCGGGCAATCCAGCGGATGGTTAATCAGCAGGAATTCCATCACGGCCTTCTGGCCACCGGTGGCAATATCCGATTTGGTGAAGATCTTCATGCCATCGGCAACCGGTGTTGCACAGGCCGGTAACGGTTTCGGAACCTTCTCTACCTCAACCATGCACATACGGCAATTGGCCGCGACCGAGAGTTTCTTGTGATAACAGAAGCGCGGCACGCTGATACCCAGCGCATCAGTTACTTCAATAATCATCGCGCCCTTGCGCGCCTGGCAGGCCTGGCCGTCGATCTCGATGTTGACGGCGTCTGCAGCCGGAATTTCGGGATGCGCACTCATGCCGCTTCACCCTTTGACCCGGCGCCAGCACCGGCGCCGACCATGCAGCACTTGTGCTCAATGTGATATTCGAATTCTTCACGGAAATGTCGCAGGAAACCCTGTACCGGCCAGGCAGCTGCCTCGCCAAAGGCACAGATGGTCTTGCCCTCGATTTGCCCGGCCGCACTCAGCAACAGGTCCAGGTCTTCCTTGCGTCCCTGCCCCTCTTCAATGCGCTTGATAATGCGATACATCCAGCCGGTGCCTTCACGACAGGGCGTACACTGTCCGCAGGACTCGGCATAATAGAAACGCGACACGCGCATCAGCGCTTTCACCATGCAAGTCGTCTCATCCATGACCATCACCGCACCGGAACCCAGTGCCGAGCCGGCCTTGGCCAGCGAGTCATAGTCCATGTCGGTTTCCATGATAATGTCGGCCGGCAATACCGGCATCGATGAACCGCCGGGAATCACCGCTTTCAGCGTATGACCATCACGTACGCCACCGGCCATTTCCAGCAACTCACTGAACGGGGTGCCCATGGGCACCTCGAAGTTACCCGGGTTGTTGACATGACCGGAAACAGAAAATATTTTCACGCCGCCGTTATTGGGTTTGCCCAGCCCCATAAACCAGTCACCACCCTTGCGCATAATGGCAGGCACCGAGGCGAGTGTTTCCGTGTTATTAATGGTGGTAGGCCGGCCATACAGGCCGAAGTTGGCCGGAAACGGCGGCTTGAATCGCGGCTGGCCCTTTTTGCCCTCCAGCGATTCCAGCAAGGCGGTTTCCTCACCGCAGATATAGGCACCGGCACCGAGGTGACCGTGGCATTGAAAATCCACACCCGACCCCAGCAGGTTTTCACCAAGAAAACCGGCTTCTCGCGCCTCATTCAGCGCCTGTTCAAAACGTTCAAACGGCTCATGGTGAAACTCACCGCGCATATAGTTGTAACCCACCGTGGCGCCCATGGAGTAGCCGGCAATAGCCATACCCTCAATCAGCGCATGCGGGTTAAAACGCAGGATATCGCGATCCTTGCAGGTACCTGGCTCGGACTCGTCCGAATTGCAGACAATATACTTCTGCACCGGCGCTGTGCGCGGCATGAAACTCCACTTCAGCCCGGTCGGAAAACCGGCGCCGCCACGGCCACGCAAACCGGACTTTTTGACTTCTTCAATAACTTCCTCGGGCGGCGTCTTTTCCTGCAGGATCTTCTTCCACGCCTGGTAACCACCGAGCTTGAGATAATTCTCAAGCGTCCACGGCTCGTCAAACTGCAAAGTGTCAAAACAGACTTGCTCGGTCATTGGTTACTCCAGCCCGTCCAGAATCTCGTCCACCTTCTGAGGCGTAAGATTCTCCTTGTAGTGGCCATTCACGGTCATCATCGGTCCACCTGCACAGGCAGCCAGGCATTCTTCTTCCAGCTTGAGGGTGATACGGCCGTCTGCCGTGGTCTCACCCAGCTTGATGCCGAGTTTCTTTTCCACATGTTCCACAATCGTTTCCGAGCCACACAGCATGCAAGACAGGTTGGTACACAGGGCGACCATGTTGCGGCCAACCGGCTGCAGTTCAATCATGGAATAAAACGTACCGACCTCATATACCTGCACCGGCAGCATGTCGAGATAATCAGCAACCGCATCCATCAGTTCGCGGCTAACCCAGCCGCCGTTTTGCTCCTGTGCCGCCTGCAGTGCAGTTAACACGGCAGACTGTTTCTGCCCGGCCGGGAACTTTGTCAGCCAGGCGTCAATATGGGTACGTGCTTCTGCAGTTAACAGGTCTGATTTTCGAGCCGTGACAGTCATCAGCGATCGATCTCCCCAAACACAATATCCTGCGTACCGATAATGGCGACCACGTCGGCGAGCATGTGACCGCGGGCCATTTCATCCATGGCAGACAGATGTGCAAAACCCGGCGCACGCACTTTCAGCCGGTACGGCTTGTTGGCGCCGTCAGATACCAGGTACACGCCGAACTCACCCTTGGGGTGTTCAATGGCAGCATAGGCCTCGCCCGCCGGCACACAAAAACCTTCGGTAAACAGTTTGAAATGGTGGATCAGCGCTTCCATGTCGGCCTTCATTTCTTCACGACGTGGCGGCGCCAGCTTGGGATCGTCGAGCATCACCGGACCGGCATTGTGACGCAACCAGTGAACACACTGCCTGATAATACTGTTGGACTGACGCATTTCCTCGATGCGCACCAGGTAACGGTCATAGCAGTCGCCGGTGACACCAACCGGGATATCAAACTTCATCCGGTCATATACTTCATAGGGCTGTTTCTTGCGCAGATCCCACTCAATACCGGAACCGCGCAGCATCGGGCCGGTAAAACCCAGCTGCATGGCACGCTCCGGCGACACCACACCAATACCCACGGTACGCTGTTTCCAGATACGGTTATCGGTCAGCAGGGTTTCATATTCATCGACACAGCCCGGAAAGCGGTCGGTGAAGGCCTCGATAAAATCCAGCATCGAGCCCTGGCGGTTTTCATTCTTTTTGTCGACTTCTTTCTGGCTGTGCCACTTGGATGCCTGGTACTGTGGCATGCGCTCCGGCAGATCACGATAGACGCCACCCGGACGGTAGTAAGTTGCGTGCATGCGCGTGCCGGAAACGGCTTCATACAGGTCCATCAGGTCTTCGCGTTCACGAAAGGCATACAGGAACACCGTCATGGCGCCAATATCCAGGCCATGCGCACCCAGCCATAACAGGTGATTCAGGATGCGGGTAATCTCGTCAAACATAACGCGGATATACTGCGCACGAATCGGTGCTTCAACACCCAGCAGTTTTTCCATCGCCAGCACATAACCGTGCTCGTTACACATCATGGAGACATAGTCGAGACGATCCATGTAACCGATACTCTGGTTAAACGGCTTGCTCTCGGCGAGCTTTTCAGTTCCGCGATGCAACAAACCGATATGCGGATCAGCACGCTCGATGACTTCGCCATCAAGCTCCAGCACCAGCCGCAGCACACCGTGTGCCGCCGGATGCTGCGGGCCAAAATTAAGGGTGAAATTACGAATCTCTGGCATGATTTATCCCGTTGCTTCTCCGGACTCTGCTTCGTCCGGCTGCTCTTCAACGGCAACTGTCAGGTCTACAGACTCGACCGCTTCAGCACGAATCACTTTTGGCACCAGCACGCGTGGTTCGATACTCACCGGCTGATACACCACACGCTGCTTTTCGGCATCGTAAATTACTTCAACATTGCCACTCAACGGGAAATCCTTGCGGAACGGATGACCGACAAAACCGTAGTCGGTGAGCAGACGCCGCAGGTCCGGATGACCGTCAAACAGGATGCCGTATAGATCAAAGGCCTCGCGCTCATACCAGTCGGCACTGTTCCAGACGGGGATAACAGACGGCACAACCGGCAGACCGTCGTCCGGGGCATACACACGCACGCGCAAGCGGCGGTTATTGGTAATGGAAAGCAGCTGATAAACCGCTGCAAAACGTTTTTCGGCACGCGGCTTTTCAACCACAAGATCATCGGTCACTGCTTTCAGGCGGCCGGCTGTTGCCGCGTCAACACCGCGACTGAAACCCGAGGAACTGGAGGCTTCAGTAATCCATTCGTCCTTGCCATAGTTCGCGTAATCAACACCACAGACATCAATCAGTATCTCGAAGCAAAATGCCGGCTCGTCACGCAGAGCTGTTGCGACCTCGATCAGCTCATCAGCAGCCACTTCAATGGTGACTTCACCGGCCGCATCAATGTTGGCAAGCAAGGTATCGGCAAAGCGGTTTTGTAATTGCTCTGCGAGCTGGCGGGAACTGTCAGTCACTGTGATTTGCTCTTAAAAACCCTTAACGGGCAATCGTATTGGTACGTTTGATTTTATTTTGCAGCTGCAAAATACCGTAAAGCAGTGCTTCTGCGGTCGGCGGACAACCCGGCACATAGATATCAACCGGCACAATCCGGTCACAGCCACGTACTACAGAATAAGAGTAGTGATAGTAACCACCGCCATTGGCACAGGAGCCCATTGAGATCACCCAGCGTGGCTCTGCCATCTGGTCATAAACCTTGCGCAGCGCCGGCGCCATTTTGTTGCACAGGGTTCCGGCGACAATCATC
>JAOUCV010000114.1 GCA_029859555.1 Gammaproteobacteria bacterium | reverse complement strand
GTGGTCGCCGGTGCGGTCATCCTTGATCCATACAGGCCGATCGAGGGCTTGCAGGATTCAAAGCGTTTGACTGCCGCGCGGCGGGAACTGCTGTACGAGGAAATTCAGGAAAAGGCACTCGCCTGGGCTGTTGCTTCTGCTGATGTCGGGGAAATTGACCGCATTAATATCCTGCAGGCAACCATGCTGGCAATGCAGCGTGCCGTGGAGGCCTTGCAGCCGACGGCGCAACATGCGCTGATCGACGGTAATCGTTGTCCGCTACTTGCTTGCCCGGCACAGGCAATCGTCAAGGGTGACAGTCGTGTGGCGGCTATCAGTGCCGCATCAATAATGGCCAAGGTTACGCGTGATCGCGAGATGTTGTCACTGGACCTGCAGTATCCCGGCTACGGCCTGGCCCGGCACAAGGGATATCCAAGCAAGGCACATATCGAGGCGCTGGAGAATCTGGGTGTGACGCCGATTCACCGGCGGAGTTATGCGCCGGTCAGAAGGGTGATGGAAAGACAGGCAGGATTGCCTCAGGCGTAGATCGCAATATTCTCCATTGCCTTGTCGTAGTAGGTGACCTTGTTACGGCCATCCTGTTTGCTCTGGTAGAGCGCAATATCTGCCTTGTCGAGAACCTCGGCTGCATCTTCCACGCATTCAGGGAAACTGGCGATACCGACGCTCACCGTGCTCGCGATGCGCATCCCTTTCATGTCAAATGAAGAGTTGTTGACGGCTGTACGGATACGCTCGGCAGCCGTACGTGCATGCTCGGTACTGGTATGCGCCATCATAATGACAAACTCGTCACCGCCATAGCGGGCCAGCACGTCAGATGTTCTGACGCACTCCTTGATTGACTGTGCGATGATCCTGATCAGTCGGCTGCCGGCTGTATGACCGTGCTGGTCGTTGATATTCTTGAGTCCGTCAACATCAATCATGATTACGGTGAATTGCTGTGCATAACGCGCTGCCCGGGCGATTTCCTTGTCGAGCACCTGATTGAAGGCACGCATGTTCAGTAAGCCGGTCAGGTCATCTGTTTGTGACAACAGGGTAATACGCTTCTTGGCCTGCAGGATATCTGCGGCGAGCATGGAGGTTACATACGCCACCAGCAGGAATGGCGAGAACTTTGCCATCAGTGCAGTAAACGTTTGTGGTGCGAACAATGCCTCGGAATGTGTGCTATAGCCCATGTACAGGTAACAGCAGGCAATCAGGCCGACTTCAAGCAGTGTCATGATCTTGCCCAGCGTTATGGCGCAGGCGATGATGACCAGCAGATAGAGGTTTAATAACGGGCTGTCGACCTTGCCGGTATACCACAGAACAATGGTGATAAAACTCACCATCGCCCAGGTTTCCATTGCCAGCTTCATGCGCGACTCGCGCGCCTGGAAGTTGAGATACCGAAACAGCAGCACGAATCCCGAGTAGCACACCATGGTGAGTATCAGTCCGTCATGGTTGTCGATGGGCCGAATGGGTATAAAAAAGTACAGGATGACAAGAATCAGTAGCAACCACTGCAATTCCGCCATGCTCCGCGAGAAGCCTTTCAGCTCTTCTTTCTCATAGGACGATGTGACCGGATTGTTGTTAACTCGCAGCATTGCAGGCCTGTAACTGGTTTATGTGTAGTTGTTACTGGTTTATCGACCGGGAAATCCTGTTATTTAGCCAGTCGGCGGGCCATAATCCGGTTACGGTGATTGACTCTGCCGGGCACTTGCCCCCGGGCCTGTTTATTGTCGGCATGTTAGCCTGCCGGGTTTGTTGTTTCTGAAGCAGGAAATAAAAATATAACAAATAAAAACATATAGATAGAATATCTATCTCGAATTATATTTATAACCGGATTGCGCCTTGAATCCGCCCGGGGAAAACGGAAAACTTTTGCATGCAACCTGCCTTCGTACATCTGCACGTGCACACCGAATATTCGCTGGTGAACGGCACTGTGCGGGTCAAACCGCTGGTCAAATGCGTTGCCGCGGCAGGCATGCCGGCAGTGGCGGTCACCGACCAATGCAACATGTTTTCCATGGTGAAGTTCTATCGTGCCGCCATGGCGCAGGGGATCAAGCCCATTGTCGGCGTGGATGTCTGGGTGGCAGACCGGCTCGGCGGCAAACCGCCGACACGGCTGGTATTACTTTGTAAAACCAATCATGGCTATCTGAATCTTACCCGGCTGGTGTCACGCTCCTACACCGAAGGACAGCAGCGTGGCATACCGGTGCTGGAGCGGGACTGGTTCGAGGGGCATGCGGATGGTTTGATTGCATTGTCCGGCGGACGTGCCGGCGATGTCGGGCAGGCACTGCTCGCTAACAAGCATGCGCTGGCGGCCGAGCGCCTCGATGAGTGGTTACAGATATTTCCTGACAGTTTTTACCTGGAACTGCAACGTACCGGCCGGACAGGTGAAGAGAGCTACCTTCACAAGGCAATTCATCTCGCTGAACAGAAGGGTGTACCGGTGGTGGCCAGCAACGATGTGCATTTCCTGCGTGCCGGGGATTTCGATGCGCATGAGGCGCGTGTCTGTATCAACGAAGGCCGTACACTGGATGATCCGCGTCGCAGCAAGGAATTTACCGAGCAACAGTATTTGCGTTCTGCCGATGAAATGCGGGAGTTGTTTAGTGATATTCCCGAGGCACTGGAAAATACTGTCGAGATCGCGCGCCGCTGTAACCTGGAACTTGAACTGGGTAAAAATTACCTGCCTGACTTTCCGGTACCGGAAGGTATGGATATGGCCGGTTATTTCAAGATGCAGGCCGAACAGGGACTGGAAAATCGTTTGCAGCAGATTCTTGATCCGGACAGTGCGGATATTGAGGCACAGCGGCAGTTATACCATGACCGGCTTGAACACGAAATCAAGGTCATCCTGGATATGGGTTTCCCCGGTTACTTTCTTATTGTTGCCGATTTTATTATCTGGGCCAAGAAAAACGGTATTCCCGTCGGTCCAGGACGTGGTTCCGGTGCGGGCTCGCTGGTGGCCTATGCCCTGACGATTACCGACCTTGACCCGATTCGCTACGACCTGTTGTTTGAACGTTTCCTGAATCCGGAACGTGTCTCCATGCCGGATTTCGATGTCGACTTCTGTATGGAAGGACGTGATCGCGTCATTGATTATGTTGCCGAGACTTACGGGCGTGACAAGGTTTCCCAGATTATTACCTATGGTTCCATGGCGGCGAAGGCAGTGGTTCGCGATGTCGGCCGTGTGCTTGGTCATCCCTACGGCTTTGTCGACAGAATCGCAAAACTGATTCCGTTTGAAATCGGAATAACACTTGATAAGACGCTGGAACAGGAGCCGGCCTTCAGCGAACTGTATGATGCCGATGAAGATGTGCGGACGCTGGTTGACCTGGCGCGCTCACTGGAAGGCCTGGCAAGAAATGCCGGCAAGCATGCCGGTGGTGTTGTTATCGCACCTTCGCAACTGACCGACTTCACGCCACTGTACTGCGAGCAGGGTGGTGGGGCACTGGTAAGCCAGTTTGACAAGGATGACGTCGAAGCGGTCGGACTGGTAAAGTTTGACTTCCTCGGTCTGCGCACACTAACCATTATTGACTGGGCGCTGAAGACCATCAATGCCCGGCTCGCGGAGAGCGACAAACCGCTGGTCGATATCGAAACCATTCCGCTGGTCGACAGGGCAGCCTTTGAGCTGTTGAAGTCATCTGCAACCACGGCTGTGTTCCAGCTGGAATCAAGCGGCATGAAGGACCTGATCCGGCGGCTGCGCCCGGATACCTTTGAGGATATCGTCGCACTGGTGGCGCTGTTTCGTCCCGGGCCGTTACAGTCCGGCATGGTGGACGATTTTATCGCGCGTAAACACGGTGCTGAAATCAAGTACCCGCACCCTGATCTGGAACCGATACTGAAGCCGACCTACGGCATCATCCTGTACCAGGAACAGGTGATGCAGATTGCCCAGGTGCTGGCTGGCTACACGCTGGGTGGTGCTGACATGTTGCGGCGCGCCATGGGCAAGAAGAAACCCGAGGAGATGGCGAAGCAACGTTCCATCTTTCTCGAAGGTGCCCTGCAGAGAGAAGTTGACGAAAAGGTCGCAGCCGGCATCTTTGATCTGATGGAGAAGTTTGCCGGTTACGGCTTCAACAAGAGTCACTCCGCGGCCTATGCGCTGGTGTCATACCAGACGGCCTGGCTGAAGGCGCATTATCCAGCCGCCTTTATGGCCGCAGTATTGTCAGCAGACATGGACAACACTGACAAGATTGTGAACCTGATTGCCGAGTGCAGCGACATGAAACTGAAGGTGGTGCCGCCGGACGTTAATCAGTCGCAATATCACTTTACTGCTACCGAGGCAGACACCATCGTTTATGGCCTGGGTGCGATCAAGGGTGTCGGACAGGCCGCGATTGAAGGCATGATTGCGGAACGTAATGAAGGTGGCGCTTTTGCCGACCTGTTTGATCTCTGTCGTCGCGTCGACACCCGCAAGGTAAACCGGCGTGTGTTTGATGCCATGATCCGTGGCGGTGCGCTCGATCCGATGGGCGATACGCGTGCTTCACAACTGGCGAATCTCGACAAGGCATTGAAGATGGCCGAGCAGCATTCGCGCAACCTCGATACCGGTCAGAATGATTTGTTCGGCGACGCCACATCCGCCACACCGCTGCCGGTAGAAAAGCAGGTGCTGCCGGAGTGGGAAGAGGAGCAGCGGCTGCAGGGTGAAATGGATGCGCTGGGTCTGTACCTGACCGGTCACCCGATAACCCGTTATGAATACGAGCTTGCCAACATTACCAGTGGCAAGCTGGCTGAGCTGGCTGCCATGTGTACGACTGCGCCGCCTGCCAGCCAGAACAAGAACAAGGAACGCAAGGGCCGCCCCGGCGCGGACGAGCGCCCTGTGACGATTGCCGGACTGGTGATGAGCATGCGTGTAATCAAGACACAGCGTGGTGGCAAGATTGCCTTCCTGACGCTGGATGACCGCAGCGCACGGCTGGATGTGCGGGTGTTTCCTGATGTCTATGAGAAGTACCAGGCCATGCTCGGCAAGAACAAGGTGCTGGTCGTGCAGGGCGGGATCGGGCTGGATGATTTTACCGGCGGCTACCAGGTGACCGCGCAGAGTATTTATGACATCAACCAGGCGCGTGGTTTGTTTGCGCGGCGCGTGGTTGTCGGGGTTGAGTCCAGTCAGGCAGGTAACGGGTTTGTCGGCCACCTTGCAGAGATACTGCAGCCGTTCAGGGAAGGGCACTGCCCGGTGTGTATCGATTACAGCGGTGGCGATGCCCGCGCCAGGGTGGCGCTCGGTGAAGAGTGGACGGTTCACCCGACCGATGAATTGCTGCACCGCCTGCGCGACCTGGCGGGCAAGGGCTGTGTGCAGGTTGAATACGTGTAGCTTTATGCCTGCGTTTTCACCTTGCCGACTTGTTTAAATGCTGCAAAAACGGTACCTTGGCGCAATGAAAATGACACTGCGGAATTCTCAATGAATCTTAATTTCCTGGAATTTGAACAACCCATCGCCGAGCTGGAAGCAAAGATCGACGAGCTTAAGTATGTCAGTGATGATGCAGACATCAACATCAGCGATGAAGTAAAAAAGCTGAAAGAAAAAAATCGTGCACTGACCGAGTCGATATTTTCGAACCTGACACCCTGGCAGGTTTCACAGCTGGCACGCCATCCGCAGCGTCCATACACGCTGGATTACATTATCCGCATTTTTACGGATTTCGAAGAGCTGCACGGCGACCGTCACTATGCTGATGATCATGCCATTATCGGTGGCATTGCCCGCCTTGATGGCCAGCCGGTGATGGTTATTGGGCAGCAGAAGGGACGTGACACCAAGGAAAAACTGCGGCGTAATTTCGGTATGCCACGCCCCGAGGGGTATCGCAAGGCGCTGCGCCTGATGGAGATGGCAGAGCGTTTCGGTATGCCGATACTGACGTTTATCGATACCCCGGGAGCCTATCCCGGCATTGGTGCAGAAGAACGTGGCCAGAGTGAGGCCATCGCCAGGAACCTGATGGTTATGTCAGGCTTGAAGACGCCGATCGTTTGCACGGTGATAGGTGAGGGCGGCTCCGGCGGAGCGCTGGCGATTGGTGTTGGTGACCAGACCCTGATGCTGCAGTACGGTACTTACTCGGTTATTTCGCCGGAAGGTTGTGCGTCGATTTTATGGAAGAGTGCAGAGAAGGCCTCGGAAGCTGCCGATGCACTGGGTATCACCTCCGGAAAACTGCGTGACCTGGGTATGGTCGACAAGATTGTTGCGGAGCCACTGGGCGGTGCTCATCGTGATGTCGATGCAGTTGCCGCCAATGTCAAGCAGGCACTGCAGGAAACGCTGGCAGACTTGCAGAAGAAGTCGCTTGAGGATTTACTGACTGACCGTTACAGGCGTTTGCAGGCCTACGGACAGTTCACCGACCGTTAATCGCACAGCCTTGCTGTTCTCTGTTCTCCGGCCTGTGGCAACGGTTTTTACACATTGAAAGTCTGAAATAAAAGTTGCGCAGGCGTCGGGCAAGAACGTTCCTATTGGCCTATGAATTTTTCAGCTGACTACCTCTTAAAACAACTGCGCCGGCAGCCCGGTGCAGCCCGCTACTGGGTGGCTTTCAGTGGTGGCATGGATTCACATGTATTGCTGCATGCGTTGTACCAGCTGCGCGAGGTGCTGGATGCAGCCATCGCTGCGGTGCATGTTAATCACGGGTTGCAAGCAGTAGCGGATGACTGGGTGACACATTGCCAGCAAGTTTGCGCTGAACTTAATATCCCCCTCGTTTCCTTGCAGGCTGACGGGCGTGCCTTGCGTGGTGAAAGCCCGGAAGCGGCGGCGCGCGCCGCACGTTACGCGGCGCTGGCTGAGTGGTTGCCGGAGAATGACTGTCTGCTGACGGCACAGCACCAGGATGATCAGGCTGAAACCCTGTTATTGCAGTTGTTGCGT
>JAOUCV010000464.1 GCA_029859555.1 Gammaproteobacteria bacterium | reverse complement strand
GGCGCATAATGCCAAACAGGATCTGGAAAACACCGGCCATCACCACCACTGTGAATGCCATGGCCGTACCGTTAACCGGGTCCGAGGCGATAAGCCTGGCGATAACAGCGGTAAACACCACCGTCATCGGTCCGGTGGGTTCAGAGATCAGTGTCGGCGATCCGCCAAACAGTGCAGCAAAAAGTCCGACCAGGATGGCGCCATATAATCCGGCCTCCGCACCCGCACCCGAGGCGACACCGAATGCCAGTGCCATCGGCAAGGCAATGACAGCTGCCGTAATGCCGCCAAATATATCGCCGCGCGGATTACGCAGGCTTATTTCGTTGAACAGTTGCATGTCGTCGCGGCCGGCTACCAGGATAGACGACCTGCTGCTCCTCACTTGGTCTTTACGCCGGGCTGGACAGCCGACGCTGACTCGTGTCAGTCGTCTTCGCCGAGTTCCGGGTCCCAGCCGCGTTCGCGCGCGCGGCGGGTCGCCCAGGCGTAGAGTTCGGTGTGCTTTTCCAGCAATTCGGAGGGCAGGCGGCTGGGGATATTGCCGTACTCGTCCCAACGCTTGTTGACCTGGTCCATCAATTTCTGCATACGCTGCAGGTCCCAGCCGGTACAGTCCTCGCTCCGGGGAAGCAGCTCGAACAGCCAGGCATCGAGCACGATGCGCCCGAGTGTAGTCATACCGTGCGGGTCCTGGTTGAATCCTTCGTACACCATCTTTCCGTTCATGGCTCTACTCCGCCCATTTGCCCAGGTAGGCATTGATTACATCGATTACCGCCTGCGCCTTGATCACCAGGCCCAGGTCGATCATCTCCGACCCCATGACCATACTGGTATTGTTGGCCGGCACCGGGGCAGGGACAATATGATTGGCTTCCTCGCGGAAGAACACCGCGGCGATGACTCCGGCGAACAGGAATTTGCGCCCGACGCTGTGATTCGGACGCAGCGGTTCGGGCTGGAACACGAATACGGGGCTGCCACTTGAACCCGGATAGACGGCGGCGTCGACAAGAAACTCCGGCCGCCCTTCGAAATCCAGCGCCATCGGCGTGGCCGTGGTGCCGCGTCTCAGAATCGGCATCAGGTTGACCTGGTCCCAAACACCGCTGGGATAGCCGATGAACAGGATATCCTCAAGTGCATCCAGCGCGTGCAGCGCGGCAGCATCCGGTGCCAGACGGCTGTCGATGGCATGGTAGTAGAGTTCCACACCCTGGTCGCGCGCGGCCTGTTCCAGCGGCCGCATGGGCACGATCGCCAGGTCCACCTCCGGATCGGGGTGCATGAACCAGGCATGGGGAAAATCCTCGATGTTGAGCTGGAAACGCTGGCCCAGCAGCGGCTGGCCGTTGTGCTTCTGGGTGAACACCAGCCCGCCACGACGCACGCCGTCGACCAGGTGCCGATTGGTGACGACAAAGGTATGGGTGCCGCGGCCATGGGCATGGCTGACCACGAAGGCGGTACCGGATCCCTCACTGCCGTCATCAAGCTCGGTATCCACCCGGATGGTGTTGAACAGCAGTTTCTTGGTGATGGAATTGATGTCCATGGCTGACTCAGCGATCAGTAGTCGTTCCTGGCATTACGGTTTAGATCCTCGATGCAGCTTGCCACAGCACGTGCCGCTTCTTCTGCCTCGGCCTCATTGCCCATCATGGTGAGGCGCCCGAAGTTACCGAAGGGCTTCACGTCCACCAGCGTAACATGGGCCGCCTTCTCCGCCTCGTTGGCGGCATATACCGCGTAGCCGGCCGGTTCGACCTCGAGGATAAACAGGGTCTTGCCGGGCAGGATCATGGAGCCCTTGCGCAGCTGGCGGTTAATCAGGGTGGTATGGTCCGGCGTCATGCCGCTGATGGTCTCGCTCCAGGCGATGCGGCAGGCCATGCGCGTATCCATGGTGGTGTTCAGCTGGCGCAGGATGATATTGCCCGCCTCCATCACTTCGCTCTGGTTACGGTAGTGGATTTCCATCGAACCGAAGGAGCGTTCCACCACCTGCTCGCCGAGGTGCACATTGGTCTCCTTGAGGGCAATGTCGGAGAGGCGATGCACCGCCATGCCGGGCGCCACC
>JAOUCV010000463.1 GCA_029859555.1 Gammaproteobacteria bacterium | reverse complement strand
CCACACACGCCATGGGGAAAATGCCGCTGGAAATCACCCTGGTCAATGAGCGCTCCGAGGTCATCGACCGCATTGAAAAGCGGGTTACCGGTGAGATCAGGCGCACGGTCGGATGATATGGGTATATATGGATCAACACCGAATTTATCACCCTTAAAAAAACCTGACCTGGTATTCACCTGGGGCAACCCCTCCCGCGGTGACGACGCCCTGGGGCCGACAATTTATGAACTGTTGCTGCAAGAAGACCTCGAGACCGTCGACCTGCTCACCGACTTCCAGCTGCAGATAGAACATGCCATCGACCTCGAGGAGCGTGATCGAATACTGTTCGTGGACGCGAGCATCACGGCAAGCGAACCCTTTGAACTAATCCGGCTGCAGCCTGAAGAGGATGCCAGCTACACCACTCATGCGATGAGTCCGCAGGCACTGCTTGCGGTCTACCGGCACATCAACAAATGTCCCCCGCCGCCCGCCTGGCTGCTTTCTATCCGCGGCTATGAGTTTGGACTGGGCCTGCCACTGACAGCTGCAGCCGACAGCAATTCACAGGCCGCATTCCAATACATCAAGCAGCTGTTTGCTGTGTCGGGGACGACCATCTGGGCTGAATAAGCCGGCAAGCAGTGATGCCAGCCGCACAGGCGAAGCCGGCAATCTTCACCCGCCCGGCGCGCGCTTCATCGAGCTTGAAAAGGTTGGCACCCTGCCCGTAATTCACATAATAAATACTCTGTAAGACACTGATAATGAATTACAAATAAACCTGCCCGGGGGAACGACAACGGCACATATTGCGTTGTTAAAAATGCCTGCAGATATTTTCCATATTCAAGCGGGGCCCGTAACAAATGGCTCAACCCGGCCAATAGGGTGTTGCAATCGCCTCACCGAGATCAGCTTCTATCAGCCTGCGCCGCACTTCCAGCAACTGCTCGATTAATTGCGGCTCAAACTGCTCATAGGCGGCTGCATCCGGCACCCGCTTTACCACCACACCCAGCAACTCGGTGATGGCATTGCCAATGGAATTCTGGCTGATGGTAACAATCAGCTTGTCTTCATCATTACGATAAACAAGCTGCTTGAAGGCCGGTTGCCAGCGAATCGAGTTGGCATAGGCTGCATCTACAATACAACTGTCGCGCACTTTCTTTGCCGTCTTCAGAAAATCATTATTGAACAACAGCACGTTATCAACGTGATCAGGGAAATGCAGGTCATCCAGCATCGGCGCATTGCGCGTTGATACCTGGCTGAAGAAGGTCCGGTAAAAATCCATAAAGCCCTTGAGAATCTGATCGTATTCCTGCCAGAAACCAACCTGCTCCAGCGCCGCCACGCCACCCTGGACTTCCCAGCTTGGAAGGCCCTGCGGGTAACCGGTCAGCTCGATACGCGAACCTGCCTCCCCTACCGGCCAGAGTATCTCCAGGTCCAGTGCACGATCGAAAAACTCGCGATAAACATCATGCATGTAGGCCTCGAACAGGCTGTGCTGGCCGCCATCCGTGAGATTCGGGTTCTTCGGATCGGCCGGCGCGGCATCGCGCAATTCCTGCTTGTCGAACACCATGAAGTGGTTATGCAGCATGCGAATACTTGGTACACCCGGGGAAGTCAACGGCCAGGTCGCATCGAGGCTTGCTTCACCCGCCAGCACCAGGTGCGTATCCGGATCAGGATAATGCTCAATCATGTAATCGATAATAATCTGGTTCATGCGGTTCCAGATACGCTTCACCTCATCCGGCACCTGTGTGCGGCGCACCGGCCGACCCAGCGGATTGAGGATACATTTGGAGCTGTTATAGATAATCGATGCATCAAATTCGCGACTGTGACCGAGCGCCTTGCGATACAACAGCAGGTTCTCCGGATTGATCAACAAGCCGTTATTGTGCATCAGGTCTTCAAGATTTTCGGTGCTGTTGAAAAATTCGTTGGGCGCCATTGCCTCCGGCACATCCAGCGGGATGGGCCTGAACGGAGTAACAATTTCTCTGGGGCCGGATTGCATGTTATTGCTCCCTGTTAATGCCCGCTTTACAGCCGGCGCAACTTGAATCGATTACTTACCCGGAGC
>JAOUCV010000460.1 GCA_029859555.1 Gammaproteobacteria bacterium | reverse complement strand
TAGTGCTGGGTTTCCCGGCAGGTGGTTACCATGAAACGCTGGCAACAAAGCTCAAGGAGTTGCTCGAATCCATCGACGGTATCAGTACCGCCCGGGTGGAAGTGACCACCAGGGTGTCGTCGCATTCTGCACAGAAAGGCGTCAAGCACATAGAAGGTATCAAGAATATCCTCGCCGTTGCTTCAGGCAAGGGCGGGGTTGGCAAATCAACCACAGCCGTCAACCTGGCGCTGGCACTGTCAGCCGAAGGCGCCAATGTCGGCATACTCGACGCGGATATCTACGGGCCGAGTCAGCCGCGCATGCTGGGTGTCAGTGGCAAGCCGGAGTCACTGGATGGCAAATCCCTTGAGCCGATGAACAGCTACCACCTGCAGGCCATGTCCATCGGTTTCCTGATTGATGAGGAAACGCCGATGATCTGGCGTGGCCCGATGGTGACCCAGGCACTGCAGCAGTTGCTGAATGACACCAACTGGAAGGATCTCGATTACCTGGTCGTCGATCTGCCGCCGGGTACCGGCGACATACAGCTGACACTGGCGCAGCAGGTGCCGGTCAGTGGTGCCGTGATCGTCACCACCCCGCAGGACATTGCCTTGCTGGATGCCCGCAAGGGTCTGAAGATGTTCGAGAAGGTGGAAGTGCCGGTACTGGGTGTTATCGAAAACATGAGTATCCATATCTGCAGCGAATGCGGCCATGAAGAACATATCTTTGGTGAGGGTGGCGGTGAGCGCATGTCCGAGGAAAACAATGCCGATTTCCTCGGTGCGTTGCCCCTCGACAAGCGTATTCGTGAAGAGACGGATTCCGGCAAGCCGACGGTAGTTGCAGAACCGGATGCGCGTATTTCACAGATCTACCGTGAAATTGCCCGCCGTACTGCGGCAAAGCTGTCACTCAAGGCCAAGGACTACGCGGCCAAGTTTCCGCAGATTGTTATCCAGAACGATTAGTAATCATCCTGCCGGGGCGGCAGGTTTGCCCCGGCCAATTTTTCAGGTTTTTTAAATGTCGATTAAATCAGACAAGTGGATTCGCCGTATGGCCGAGGATCACGGCATGATAGAGCCGTTTGAAGCCGGTCAGGTCAGGGAGAATGGCAGCGGCCGCATCGTCTCCTACGGCACATCAAGTTACGGTTACGATATTCGCTGTTCCGACGAATTCAAGATTTTTACCAACATCAATTCTGCCATCGTCGATCCGAAGAATTTTGATGACAACAGTTTTGTCGACGTAAAGTCGGATGTCTGCATCATTCCGCCAAACTCGTTTGCACTGGCGCGCACCGTGGAATATTTTCGTATACCACGCAGTGTGCTCACCATTTGTCTTGGCAAGTCCACCTATGCCCGTTGCGGCATTATTGTCAATGTCACGCCATTTGAACCGGAGTGGGAAGGGCACGTGACGCTGGAGTTTTCCAACACCACACCCTTGCCGGCGAAGATTTATGCCAACGAAGGTGTCGCACAGGTACTGTTCCTGGAGTCTGACGAGGAGTGTGAGACCTCCTACAAGGACCGCGGCGGCAAGTACCAGGGGCAGAAGGGCGTTACCCTGCCGAAGACCTAGCGTTTCCCTGTTCGCGATTGCCTACGGTATGCGTAGCACTTCGCTGAAACTTTCCAGGTCACTGCTGTACTCGGCATCATCTGTTTCACGTTGCCAGATACGTACCGGCAGGTAGTTGAGCGCCGGGGCACACCATACGTAGGTAACCCGGTCCTTGTTGTCGCGCAACTTGGTGATTTTCACTGTCTCGAAAGTGCCGGCCGGGACCTCCACGGTCTCGTGTCCGATGACCTTGAAGCGGTATTCTTTCAGGCGGCCGCCGTCTGCAACCTTGAAGGTTACATCATGCTTTTGCTGCCGCAGTGCCAGCATCATGCCGAGCTGTGATGCGAGCTTGTCAACAGTGCCGGTGGGGATTTCCATTTCCCAGAGGCTGCCCTCTACATGGTTTTTTACCCGCTTTTGTTTCCAGTCAAAGGAAAGGTCAGCTTCACGCTCGCGGCTGCCGCCGGTGCGCAGGTAGTGATAGTTGTCCGGGCGCAGACTGCCGTCTTTGAAGATGCCGCGGCT
>JAOUCV010000461.1 GCA_029859555.1 Gammaproteobacteria bacterium | reverse complement strand
ACAGCTCAACACTGTCCGGGTCTGTAATTACGATGTGTCCAACCCCGGCCGCCGCAAGATACATGGCTGCCGGCGAGCCAAGCCCGCCGGCACCGATAATCAATGCGCGCGCAGCCAGCAGTCGTTCCTGTCCGCCAATATCGATCTGCGGCAGCAGGATCTGGCGACTGTAGCGAAGCAGTTGCGCATCGTTCATCGGGGCAAGCAGGGCGGGTTGTTACAGGTAACGGCGCAGGTGTTCCGGTCGATGGTCTTGACAGCCATGAGGGCGGCGCAGGTAGCGGCTGATAAAGGCGTCACGGGTACAGTCTGCCTGGTCATGCCTGTTGTCGGGGCGGTCGTTGCATTCAATGTCTTCTATGTAGTAACACAATGTACGCATTGCCCGGCAAAATAAACTGGTGCGCAGCCTGTAGCCAAATTCTGTCAGCAGCTCTTCGATTATCTGCAGGGTGATTTCACGAACGTTGTAGCTCACCTGCAGGTGATCGGATTTGATAACCTTGACGTGTAACACTCCGCGTACGTCGCGTAATAATTCGGCGGCGGACTCTGCGTAGTGCGGATCCTGGCTTGGTTCGATTAGCCAGATGGACCGGTTTTTGAGTTTCTCGATCACTTGTCCATCGTAGCGCTGTGAGTGGAAATAGCAAGGTCTTGCGGGTGGAAGAGGCCTTGTTTAGTCCTGGTCTAAAAGGAATGAGTGGCAAATACGGTGTGACTATTATAACGGTACGCCTTTCCCCCTTTGCCTCCGTGAGAGGGGGAAAGGATAAGTAAACAGCAACCGGAGCCGCCGTTGCAGGCCGGGTCATGCGGGTGCTGTGGTCTATTCAGGCTTTACAAGTGGCTGGAAAAGCTCACTGTTGAGCTGTAACAACCCGGCTAAGCCCGGCATCATCCTGATGGTCGGCGATGTTATTGAATCCGCAGGCCACGAGCAGTTTTGTGACGGCGTCACGCTGGTGATAGCCGTGTTCCATCAATAACCAGCCACCTGTGCGCAGGTGTTGCCGGGCACAGTGCGCAATCCTTGTCAGGTCATCCATTCCTTGCGGACCGGCGGCCAGCGCAGTGTGAGGTTCAAAACGGACATCACCCTGCTGCAGGTGCGGATCGCTGTCCTTTATATAGGGCGGGTTGCTGACAATGACATCAAGCTGGCGAGCTTGCAGTGGCGTACACCAGTCACCGCAGAGGAATTCAATATTTTCAATGCCGAGTTGTTTCGCGTTGGCCGAGGCTGTCTCAATTGCAGCCGCTGAAAGCTCTGTTGCCAGCAACTGACAGCCAGGTCGCTCATGCGCAATCGCCAGTGCGATAGCGCCACTGCCGGTACCCAGGTCAGCAATGACTGCATGACTGTCTGCGGGGATGCGTTGCAGTGCCAGTGCGACCAGTGTTTCTGTCTCCGGTCGGGGAATCAGTGTGGCAGGTGTGACGGCAAGTGGCAGTGACCAGAATTCCCGTTGCCCGGTCAGGTAAGCGACAGGCTGCCCCTGCAGACGTGCCTGCAGCAGTCGCTGAAAGCTTTGCTGCTGTTCGGCAGACGGAATCTTTTCAGGCCAGGCGCGCAGATGACTGCGCGCCTGGCCGAGTGCGTGTGCGAGTAATACTTCGGCATCCAGTTGCGCGCTGTCCGTGGTTAACAGACAGCTGGCCTGTTCGAGCAGTTGCCTGATGGATGCCGGCTCAGCCGTTTTGTTCATTCAGCGCGGTCAGCTGGTCGGCCTGGTATTCGTTGACAAGCGGTTCGATCGCCAGGTCCAGGTCGCCGCCCATGAAATCGTCCAGCTTGTAGACCGTCAGGTTGACGCGATGGTCGGTCATGCGTCCCTGTGGAAAGTTATAGGTGCGAATCCGTTCAGAGCGATCGCCGCTGCCAACCAGTACCCGGCGCGCCTCGGTTTCTTCGGCTTTTTGTGCTGCCTGCTGCGTGTCCAGCAGCCTGGCCGACAGCAGTGACAGTGCGCGTGCGCGGTTCTTGTGTTGCGAGCGTTCGTCCTGGCATTCCACCACGATGCCGGTGGGGAGGTGTGTCAGCCGGATGGCCGAGTCGGTCTTGTTGACGTGTTGTCCACCGGCACCGGA
>JAOUCV010000113.1 GCA_029859555.1 Gammaproteobacteria bacterium | reverse complement strand
AATATAAAACCATGACTGGCTGCATTGGTCAGGAAATTGCCCTCTTCGAGAAACGCCATGGGTGCTTTCGCTAGAGCGTTACGTTTCGGTCGCTGTTGGAGCGGGTGGTGCAACGCTGCATGCGCGGAGATCTGGCAGCTGCTGCAGCTGATTAACCAGCGGCAACCCGGGGAATGTCTATTCTGGCGATTCATTTGGCTGTCAGGCCATGCCGTTCAGCCTGGCCCGGGCGTATACGGAGAAGACCGTACCTTTGGTGATGAGGTACCCTGCCCTGAATTTGCCGGCTAAGCTACTGCTGATTGTAATTCGGTTGATAAATTGATGTTGATCGATTCATGTATCAGTCGTTTTGCACAGTCTTCGCAGCGGCCACAGCAGGTCGCTACCTTCAACCTCTTCTGCAGGCATTGCAGAGAACAGGCACCGTTCTCCAGTTCTCGACGGATATCACTATCCGTAATCTTGTTGCATATACATATATACATAAGCAATAACCAAAATAGTTGATCAGTAAACCTACTTTAACGCTAATGATAATGATTATCAATAGCGGTGATAGAATTCTGTTACTGACTGTTTAATATAGTATTTATATATTTTTCTCTTAAAATATACCCAGTGTTGTAGACTTCAGCAGGGGTCCAGCCAGTCATTCTTCCCCGTTACCGGGCAGGAATAACCGGACAATCAGCTGAATTATTTGGAGGTATTTGTGAAAGGTAAAGCAACAATTAACCAGGCATTGAACACCTGTCTTAAAGACCAGTTAACAGCTATCAATCAATTTTTTCTGCATGCACGCATGGCCAGGGACTGGGGGCTGGGCGAGTTCAACGAACATGAGTACAAACATTCCATCAAGGCCATGAAAATGGCTGATGATCTGATAGAACGTGTTCTGTTTCTGGAAGGTCTGCCGAATCTGCAGGATTTGGGCAAATTACTCATTGGCGAAAACATTCCCGAGATGCTGAAAGGTGACCTTGAAATACTGACAGGCATGAGAAGTAATTTGCAGGAGGCTATCAAGCTGTGCGAAAAAAGCAGTGACTTCATCAGTCGCGATGAGTTAACGGAAATTCTGGAAGAAACAGAGGATCACATTGACTGGGTCGAATCACAGCAGTGGCTGATTGAAAACACGGGCCTGGAAAATTATCTACAGTCGCAATCAGGAGATTGATCATGAAAGGCCGCAAAAAAGTTTTGCAACAACTCCAGAAACTGCTCAATGGTGAACTTGCAGCACGTGACCAGTACATGGCTCATTCCCGTATCTATAAAGATATGGGGCTGACTAAATTATACGAACGTCTTGATCATGAAATGCAAGAAGAGACAGAACATGCTGACGCGTTAATGGAGCGCATGTTATTCCTGGAAGTACAACCTGACATGAATTCAGCGGACAAGGTTCGTGTCGGTAGTAACGTCAGGGAAATGCTACAGAATGATCTGGACGTTGAATACCAGGTAACTGCTGCATTGAAAGCCGCCATCGAAATATGTGAGGAAGAAAAAGATTACGATTCACGGCAAATTTTAACCAAATTGCTGGATGACACCGAAATGGATCACGCCTACTGGCTAGAGAAGCAACTGGGCCTGATCAAGAAGACAGGCATAAAAAACTACCTGCAGTCACAAATGTAATTTATCGCACGCGCAAATGAGCGGCCTCCGTAGAAGACCGTGCAGTGCCGGGCAGGTTTTCCTGCCGGTTCACTTTCCGATCATCATCTTGTGGAGGGTCTGGTCTTTTTTGACGAAGTGGTGATATAACGCAGCCATCACGTGGCCGAGAACCAACAACCAGACAAGCCATGCCCCACCGATATCTTTATGTACAAAATCTATCGGCTTCTCGAATTCCTTAAAGCTTATTCCAAGCCCGTCAGTTACCAGCGCATTGTACAAATACGTCGATTCAAACTTCGGAATATCAAACATAAAGAAATATTCGGTGTTTACACCTGTTCCCAGGTAACCCGTTAACGGCATTATGATCATTACAGCGTACAGCGCATAATGCCCGGACCTTGCTGCCAAATGTTCCAGCTGCGTACCAGGTTCAAGCTCCGGATTGCGGTTACCTGCTTTCCATAGTATGCGAAGCACAACAATAACAGCGATGGTTACACCAATTGATAAATGCAGTTGCAGGGCTGTCCAGTTGTCCGCTGTCTTCTCTTCAGTAAACCAGTGTCGATAGTACACAGCCACATAAGACAGAAGAAATAATCCGGCCGTAGTCCAGTGAAGAAATTTGGCAATCGAGCCGTAAGATTGCGCAGTATTTTTAAGTGTCATGCTCGTCATCCAGGTTGCCGTATTAAACACAGGGTATAAGTGAGCGCTCATTCTGCTTGCAGTTGCAGCGGTCAAAACCTGTCAGGAAATATTTTCCCGCCCATGCGTCTGCATGAAATCAATTTCCGGCCCGTTTGGAACAATACCGGCTGGATTGATTGAGCGATGACTACCGAAGTAGTGGTACTTGATATGATCCATGTTGACCGTTTCTGCCACGCCAGAAACCTGGTACAGCTCGCGCGTGTATGCCCATAGATTCGGATACTCGATCAGACGCTTTTTATTGGTTTTAAAGTGGTTGTAATACACCGCATCAAAACGCACCAAGGTTGTAAACAGGCGCCAGTCGGCCTCGGTAATCCGGTTACCAACAAGGTAACGGTGCTTTGATAATCTTTCTTCAATCCCGTCCATTGCATCGAATAAACTATCAAAGGCACTGTCATAGGCTTGCTGGGTTTTAGCAAACCCACAGCGATACACTCCGTTATTCACATTGTGGTAAACAACGTCATTAATCTCATCAATTTCCTTGCGTAACTCCTGCGGGTATAAATCCATGTCAGAATTTACCAAAGCATCAAAGGAAGAATTCAGCATGCGAATAATTTCTGAAGACTCGTTATTTACAATCGTCTGGCGCTTTTTATCCCATAAAACAGGCACTGTAACCAGGCCGTTAAAATGAGGATCTGCTTTCAAATAGTTTTCAAGCAAATACCCGGCCTTGTTCACATGGTCTTCGGTAGCACTCGGGTATTCTCCGAACACCCAGCTTTCCTCAGGCATCAATGGATGCACAACCGATACTGAAATTGCCTCCTCGAGTCCTTTCAGGGCGCGAAAAATCAAGGTGCGATGCGCCCATGGGCAGGCAAATGAAACATAAAGATGATAACGCCCCAACTCGGCCGGGAAACCGGCTTCTCCAGTCGGGCCTGCAGCGCCGTCTTTCGTCACCCAGTTTCGAAAGCCGGACTCTGATCGAATAAATTCACCGTTATCAGTATCTGCTTTGGTGTTCATGCTTTTTTGAATCATTGGTTAAAATTCTCCCTGCTTGTAATCATCAAATGCCTGTTGAACCTCAGCCCTGGTATTCATCACAAAGGGTCCGCCACGCGCCACCGGCTCTCTCAATGGCTTGCCGGCCACAACGAGGAAGCGGGCACCCTGCTGGCCAGCCTGTAAGCTGACTGCATCGCCCTCGGTCAGTACGCCCAAATCATCCCGCCCCAGCGTCATCGTTTCACCATCCTGATTCTCAAGGCTCACTGAACCATGAATCACATACAAAAAAGCATTGTGTGCTTCTGGCAAGGTTTCGAAATAGTTTTGACCGGCCGGAACCAGGACATCCAGGTAAAGCGGCTCAGTCAAGGGCTGCACGACCGGACCTTGTGTGCCTTTTGAGGTCACGCCGCTAATGACCCGCACCTCAATGCCCCCTTGCCGCGACTCCAGGGGGATTTGTTCAGCCGGGTATTCCTGGTAAGCAGCCGTATCCATCTTGTGACTGGCTGGCAGATTTATCCAGAGCTGAAATCCTTCCAGCATGCCATGCTCCTGCTCTGGCATCTCCGAGTGCACAATGCCTTTACCCGCGCTCATCCACTGGATGCCACCCGGCTCAATAACTCCCTCATGTCCGGCGTTGTCCTTGTGATGCATACGCCCGGCGAGCAGGTAAGTGACCGTTTCAAAACCACGATGAGGGTGTGATGGAAAGCCGGCAATATAATCTTCCGGTTTATCTGACCTGAACGCATCCAGCAGCAGAAACGGATCAAGCATCGGCAACACCGGCTGCCCGATAACCCGCGTGAGTTCGACACCAGCGCCGTCAGTGGCTGGCATGCCTTTGACGAGGCGGGAAATACTTCGCAACTGCAGTTTTTTTGCTTGTCCAGGCCTGTTCATGACAGTTCCTCCACTGATTGGGCGGCGGCGGTTGCTGCTAAGATGAAGAGCCTACTTGTTCCAAATATATTAATAAACCAGGTTATCTGGAACTTTCTGTTCTATAATTTGCAACAATATGGACAAGTTTGCTGATATGAAAGCCTTTACTGCCGTCGTGGACGCCGGCAGCTTCAGCATGGCCGGCGAGCGGCTCGGCATTGCGAAGTCGGTTGTTAGCCGGCGTATTAGCCAACTGGAAAGACGCCTGGGTAGCCGACTGTTGCATCGCACCACCCGGCGCCTGGCACTGACCGATACCGGCAAAAACTTTTACCAGCGTGCCGTGCAAATTCTTGCAGACCTTGATGACGCCGAGCAAAGCGTTACTGAAGAGACCATAGAATTACGCGGCACACTCAAGCTGGCTGCCCCGCTATCTTTTGGTTTAACGCACCTGTCGGATGCTATTACTGACTTTCTTAATGAACATCCTGCCATTGAGTTAAACCTGGACCTGAACGATCGCAACATCAACCTGGTAGAGGAAGGTTTTGACATGGCGGTCAGGATCGGGGAACTGCAGGATTCCACACTCGTGGCGAGGCGTTTAGGGACCGTGCGCATTATGACGTGTGCCAGCCGTGCCTATCTGGAACGTCACGGCGAACCGGCACACCCGGATGAACTGCATCAGCATACTGGTCTGCAATACAGCAATATCAGTTACAAGCAGCAGTGGCGTTACCAAACGCCGGCGGGCAAGATGATCCATGCACAGCCACGGATTCGTATCCGTGCCAATAATGGCAACGCCTTGGCGACAGCCGCCTGCGCCGGTTTGGGAATCACCAGAAGCCCTGCCTTTATCCTCGGCAGTTACGTAAAACAAGGCAGCCTGGTCACAATTCTGAATGAATACCAGGGCGCTGCCGTCGGCATCCATGCTGTCTATCCACCGGGACGTTTAATACCCAGGCGGATACAGGTGTTCTCGGATTTTCTCTCGGGACGTTATGGTGAGCATCCCTGCCGGGATGCTGGCCTGGTGGCCGGGGTATCGTAATCCCCCGGGGCATGCCAACAGAAATCGACAGTTTGTATTGGTGAAACATGTACCCTGACACTTTTTTTGCCTTTTTTTAGAGCCTGGTGAGAAACTGGCGCGAATTTTGGTAAAGTCAGTGCTCTTTATTCAAGCTGTGAACCGTATAATTTACTCTGGGAGCTGCATCATGCGAGCAACACTTCTACTTCTGGCAATCGCTGTATTTTGCATCAGCTGTACGCCAGCCAAAGTCACACGCCAGGATATTGAGGCCAAGGCCGAGACACTTGATTACGGTGATTTTACATCTGCAACACTTGTGAGCAAATCCTGGCAAGCCTCAGCCGACAAGAAGTACCCTGACCTTTTTGCATATACGCAAAATTGCGTTGAATTGTACGGTGCAGAAGGCAAAAAGATGAATGCCGAGTTATCAGGTTTTGAACCCATATCAACAGCAGCAGAACTATGGGCGCTGAATGATGTGGGTACCTGCCTTTACATTATGGCGAATGCATATGAAGACCTGAAAATGTATCCTGAAGCAGTAGAGGCTTACGCCACTTTGGCAAATGACTATTCATATGCTCAATGCTGGGACCCAAAGGGCTGGTTCTGGCATCCGGCGCGCGGTGCTGAGGCGAAAGTAAAACAGTACAAGTACAAGAAGTAATCCTGCGCAGGCCTGTTTCAGCGGTCACCGGGAGAGCATTCTTTCCGGTGACCGTCTCACTCGGGTCAGAGCGACTCATCCATAGATAAGCTTGTCAACTTCCTTCTCTGCCTCGTCCCAGTCCTGCACGTCGCCACCTGCGGCAAATCCCCTTTTTTCTGCCTTATGATAGGCAGCGACAGCAATCATCTTCCAACGCTCCTCGGGGGAAATTTTTAATAAAGATGCATCTGCACCGGAAGTTTTTGTGGTCTTCTTTGTAGTCTTTTTTGCGACCTTTTTCGCAGCTGTTTTCCTGGCCTTGGCGGCCTTCTTCTTGATCACTTTTTTCCTGGCAGCTTTTTCACTGGAAGCTTTTTTCGTGGCGGTCTTCTTCTTGCTGGATGGTGTCATGATACTTCCCTGTCAGTTGATGGCAGCCACTCTGGCTGGCACACAGAATTCTCGCGGATTACCGCATTCGTCGCTGGAGGATAATAGCCGCTGGTATTGAGATAGCCAATTATTAAATTGGCACAAAAATTTGACGCAATAAAATTACCTGTCCCGGTTCTGCCCTGACCCATCTACCCCGGCACTACTGAGGCGTTGTTGAAGTGACCTCGTTATCCATCACGGCAGCAGGGATCGTTAATGGTTGTGGATGGTTGTATATCTCACGGCATGGATACCAGGGTTCGGGATCGTAATCTTTTTTTTCCCAGAGGGATGTGCCGCCTTTATACTGCTCGGGAGGTAAAATTCTAATGTTGATGAGCCGCTCCTCTGGTCCATATCTCGCTCTTAGATGTCCGACCTGGCATTTATTGACCTCGTACCATGTGCCTAATCCGCTAAGCCCGAAGGTACCGATGAGAACCAGTGTTTCAGCTGTTTTACTGTTGTTTGCCTCCAGGCAGCCCGGACGCCATGCAACCTATATAGCCTCTATCGTACTTGTAGGTATCAATAATGTGATAACGCGTCCGACTGTGGTCGACTGGCCCACCGACCAGTTCTTCAAAATTTGAACGCGACATGCCAACATAGACGCTGGAAAGATCTACTGCCGCGATACCGTCCCTGCCCGGGTTAGAGGCGCAGCCGCTG
>JAOUCV010000462.1 GCA_029859555.1 Gammaproteobacteria bacterium | reverse complement strand
AATCAATGCATCCTTTATTTCCAGATCGTCAAAAGCACCCTCGGACAGCGAGTCACGATAGAACAGTTTCAGGATATAGTGAATTTGTTGCTGCACATAAACACTTCCGTCTGCCGGTTCCATCAGTGCCCTTACAAATACCGGCTGACCGGTGCCAGCGGCAACCGCAGCTGGTTGCGGTGTTATCGTCAACTGCAAAGGTTCGGTCATATCACTGCCGACAGCGATTGCCGGCAGGGTAACAGTACCGCTGTCTTTCGGGGCCAGTTCAATATGCCACTGGCGCTTGTCAGTGCGACGACCATTAATAATTTGTGTTTGCTGGCTGTTACGGGTGCCGAGAACCTCGAAGTCCTTTTGCAAGGCCGCCAGGTCAGGCTCACCTGTATGGTTGCGGTCAGTCGTTTCTATGATGAGTGTTACGGTATCACCGTCATAAATTGAAGTTTGCGTGAGCGTTGCGGTTACCTTTGCCCATAGCGGTTGCGATGTCAGTAATAACAACAGCGATAACATCACACCACCGCATCGCGGATAATATCCGCTCCTACAGGTACGTCGCTTATGGCACGAGCGCATTGTATGCGAGAAGAACTGCAACCATCGTGCCTTGCCACAGCTGTTTCTGCTTTTGCAGGAGCGGACCTTGTCCATGATCATCCTGAATAAATTCATAATCTTCACCACGCCTGCCGGTCGCTACGCGCGGCCCCCTCGGCCTGCTGACGATACTGATACAAAAACTTGCGTCTTAACAAACCACCGGGGTCATCCGGAATACGCCGCAACCATTGCTCGGCAGCCTGTTGTTCTTCGCTATCCAGCGGGCTGGCCTCGGCAGTCGCAGGGCGTTGCTCATCACCGCCTCCCTCGGATTCCGCCTGCTGCGGCAAAGGCGACAATTCACCTTCTGCGTCGTCACTCTCAGCGTTCTCTGCTGACTGTTGTTGCCCCTCTCCTGGCTGCTGCTCTGCAGCATCGTCCTGGTTTGCTGCTTCAGCCTGCTGCTCTCCCTGTTCTCCTTGCTCACCCGGCTGCCCCTGTTGGTCCTGCTGCTGATCGCCCTGCTCCCCGGATTGTCCCTGTTGGTCCTGCTGCTGATCGCCCTGCTGGTCCTGGTCCTGTTGTTGCTGCTGCTGTTGTAACAGTTTCTCTACCTCGGCCCGGTTGTGCACGGCATCGGGCATACCCGGCTCGGCTAGCAGCGCACGATCATATGCGGCAATGGCATCTTCATACCGGCCCAGTTGTGCAAGTGCATTGCCCTGGTTGTAATCAGCAGCCTCACGCGAGGAGGTACTAAAGGCATCCAGTGCCTGTTCATAGTCAGCTGCCTGGTAAGCAGCCGTACCGCGCAAGGCCGGATCTGCTGCCAAACGGGCCGCCGCAGCCGGATCACCCGCCTGCAGGGCGCGCGCCGCTTGCTGATCAGGCCTTAACCACAGGTCATTCCAACCGCCAGCCATGACCGGTTGCGGCGTTGAAATCCCAACCGTAACGGACACCAGTAACATCATTAACCAGCCTCGACGAAACGCCAGCGCCGCCAGTGGTAATAGCAACAGAATGATCAGCGAACCATGTGAATGCCAGCTATCCGTGGTCCGGTCGGTGCTGGCAGTGACCGCGTTCATTGCCGGTGTAGTGATCTGCAGCAGGCGTTTTATATCGGCCTCGCTGCTGCTGATAGTGGCATAGCGACCGCCACCGGCATCAGCCAGTGCCTGCAAGGCGCGCGGGTCGAGTGCCGGCACAACAATGTCATCGCGGTTGTCACGTAAAAAACCGCCTCCGGCTAACGGAATCGGCGCACCTTCCTGTGTGCCGACACCCAGCACCGAGATGCGGTAACCCGCCTGCCTGAGTTCTGCCGCCGTAGCCAGCGCGCTGTCATCTTCATAACCATCGGTCAGGATCAGGATATCACCCTGCAACGCCCCTGCCTGGCGCAACAGGTGCCCCGCTTTTTGCAAGCCAAGATCAACCCGACTGCCCTGTGACGGCATCAAGCCCGGTTCCAGCGGACTCAGTAAGGCGCGCACCGTCTCGCCGTCATTTGTCAGTGGTGTTACGGCGAATGCATCACCCGCG
>JAOUCV010000459.1 GCA_029859555.1 Gammaproteobacteria bacterium | reverse complement strand
TCCGTTTGTTGTTGCGAGGCATCGGCGCGGCCCGGTATGAAAGGCACCTGCACGTCGTGTCCGGCCTTCTTTGCAGCCTGCTCAACGGCGGCAGAACCACCCAGGACAATCACATCGGCGAGCGAAACTTTCTTTCCACCCGATGACGCCTTATTGAAGTCTTGCTGAATTTTTTCGAGCTTTTTAAGTACCTTTGCCAGTTCACCCGGATTGTTGGCTGCCCAATCCTTCTGTGGCGCAAGGCGAACGCGTGCACCGTTTGCCCCGCCGCGCATATCGGTGCCGCGATAGCTCGCTGCCGACGCCCAGGCGGTGCCTACCAGTTCGGGGACCGTTAAGCCCGAATCAAGGATGCTGGACTTCAGCTTCGCGATGTCCTTGGCGTCGATCATCTTGTAGTCGACGGCAGGAACAGGATCCTGCCAGAGCAGCTCCTCGGCAGGCACATCGGAACCCGCATAGCGTGCACGCGGGCCCATGTCGCGATGAATGAGCTTGAACCAGGCCTTCGCGAAGGCGAGATCAAATTCTCTCGGGTTGTCCAGGAAGCGCTGTGAGATCTTCCGGAATTCCGGGTCTTTCTTCAGCGCAAGGTCTGTTGTGAACATGATAGGTGCATGCCGCTGCGACGCATCGTGGGCATCCGGCACCAGCGTGGATGCGGTTTCGTCTTTGGGAATCCACTGCCCTGCACCTGCGGGACTCTTCGTTTGCACCCACTCGAACCTGAGCAGGTTGTCCAGGTACAGCATCGACCATGCGGTTGGCGTGGAGGTCCAGGCGCCTTCCAGTCCACTGGTGATCGTGTCGCCGGCATTGCCCTTGCCACACTTGTTCATCCAGCCGAAGCCCTGCTCTTCGATGTCTGCGGCCGCCGGTTCCGGACCCACGCAATCGGCCGGACTCGCGGCACCATGGGCCTTGCCGAAGGTATGCCCACCGGCAATCAGCGCAACAATCTCCTCGTCATTCATTGCCATGTTTCCAAACGTGACGCGAATATCCTTCGCTGCCGAGATCGGGTCATGATTACCACCTGGCCCTTCCGGATTCACGTAGATCAGCCCCATCTGCACCGCGGCGAGCGGGTTTTCCAGTTTTCTGTCACCGCTATAACGCTTGTCGTCTGCGAGCATCACGCTCTCGGGCCCCCAGTAGACCAGGTCAGGTTCCCAGTCGTCCTCGCGACCGCCGGCAAAGCCGAAGGTCTCGAAGCCCATGGATTCCATCGCGACATTGCCCGTCAGCACGATCAAATCGGCCCATGAGACATTGCGACCGTATTTCTGCTTGACTGGCCAGAGTAACCGTCGTGCCTTGTCGAGGTTGGCATTATCAGGCCAGCTGTTGAGCGGTTCGAAGCGCTGTTGACCACCGCCGGCGCCGCCACGGCCATCAGCCACACGGTAGGTACCGGCACTGTGCCAGGCCATGCGGATGAAAAACGGACCATAGTGGCCGTAGTCTGCGGGCCACCAGTCCTGTGATGTCCTCATCACGGTCTCGATATCCTTCTTCAGGGCCTCGAGATCGACACTGTTGAAAGCCTCGGCGTAGTTGAAATCCTTGCCGTACGGATTGGACGCGGCATCGTGATCACGAAGCGGAGTCAGGTTGAGCTGTTCAGGCCACCAGAACTGGTTCGACTTTGCTTCGCCCTGGGCAATCGCCGTGCTTGATAGCACCAGCGTTGATATGGTTACCACCAAAGCGGCGAGTACAGGCATTGTTTGTTTGAGCATTGAAATCACCTTGTTTTGGGCAAGAAATATATATTTTCGCGAGACACTATAGCGTATCTGTGAGAAGCAACTACTATATGTGGAGTGGAGATAAATTGGAATATCATATTTAGGGATGAAACGCGCACCCGTCACCTGACCTTGTTCTGACAAGGCGGCCGGCCTTATCAAGGCAACTCGATTGAGGGCAATCAGACAAGATAATGCCGCACGGTTGCTGTGGGCGTCAGGTTAAATCTATGGAAATATTGAGGAATAAAATTAATCCTAAAAAATTGCTGAAAAGCAAATGGACAGCGGCAGAACCGAAAAACAGGGAAAAGCACTTTATGGTGACTGAAGTAGAGTTTGATG
>JAOUCV010000458.1 GCA_029859555.1 Gammaproteobacteria bacterium | reverse complement strand
GCAACAATCAATGCCATATCAGCGTTACGATACAGCGGGAAGGCGCTGTTTTGCAGCTTGTCGCAGAGCTTGAAGTGATCGCGTAGCGGGCGCGCCTCGGCTGGCAGTGCAGTAACGATATTAATCATGGCAATGCATCAGGCTGTATCGGCAATGCAGCTCAAGTTTGTGAAGTGGCGCTGTTTCTCGCGGTACTCATCGACGAGAGCCTGGTTGTCGCGCCTGGCGGCACCCTGAATCAGAATCGCCAGTTTTTCCTGCAGTATTTGCAGTGCCGCTGCGTGCGCCTGTTGATCAAGGGTTCCGCCGGCAAGGATTTTTTCCAGTGCCTGAATACGAAAGCGGTCCATGCCCCAGTAACGCCGTGACAGTTGATCGGCGTGCCCGCCAACCTTGATGACCAGAGGCTGATCGACAAACAGCACCGGCCGGGTTGCGCAAATACGCAACCATAAGTCATAGTCTTCGCAGGCCGGCAGACTTTCGTCGAACAGGCCGACATCGTCAAACAGGCTACGCTCAATCATGACCGCAGAGGGCGAGATAACACAGCGTGGCAGGCAGTGGCGGAAAATATTGCCGCCGTATTTGGCATGCTTCTTCATCGGGTTGACACGCTTGCCATTGCGAATCCAGATTTCATCACAGTGACACAGGCGGTAACCGGGTTGTGCCAACAGGGCCTGTTGCTGACGTTCCAGTTTTGACACTTCCCAGCGGTCATCGGAATCCAGCAACGCGATCCAGTCGCCGCAGGCCGCCTGGATACCGGTGTTGCGGGCACTGCTGACGCCGCCGTTTTGCTGGTACAGGTAACGGACCCCCGGATAATGCTGCTCCAGCAGCGCGCGGCTGTTGTCGGTGGAGCCGTCATCAACGACGATAATCTCGTGCGCGGCGAGGCTCTGCGCCAGCACCGAATCGAGTGCGGCCGCGAGGCGATCAGCGCGGTTCCAGCTGGGGATAATGACCGAGATTTTCATAGCGATTAGTCCGGGCGAGATCCCGGTGCTGCCTTGATTGGCCAGCATTCTAGCAGGCTGGTAGAACGAGGGCTTGCTGCCCCCCGGGGTGATACTGGCTGACGTGCTGCGTCAGGTTTTGCCTGAACAGCTGGACGGGAGCGGCAGCGACTTGACGATCTGCCGAAAAAATGACGCTTGAAGGGCTACTGAACGGTGTTCATGCACTCGTACATCTGTTTGCGCACGATTTCCATCAGCTCGTCCATGGTCAGGCTGTCGGGTACCTGCTTAATATCTGAAAACCATATGTTTTCTACTGCTCCATCAGTTTCTGCCTGCTGTTTTGTGAGTAGCGGCAGGCCGACGAAGATACCTTGCTGACCATCGTCCAGTCCTACGGTAATTAGTTGAAGTTCAAGTGTTTTCATGCTGGTACCTCCGTTGTTCCTGCCGCGATGTCGAGGGGCAGGTTTGCTGTGGTTTCAGCATAAACAATGCATCTCGCGTGCCATGTCCCCGATTAACTGTGTGCCTGCTTGTTATGGCGTGCGGACAGCCAGCGCCACAGGCTGCCGCTGGGTCGGTCATAGCCGCTGCAAATGTAGCTCAGTGCATGCGGGTTGTGTGCGCTCCAGCGCATGTGTGTCTCGGCTCTCTCGTGGCCGCAGATTAGCAATTGATCGCCTATCTGTAGTGGCGTGTCATCGGCTGGCAACAACTGTTCCTGGTGGTCCTGGTGCAGCAGGTAAAGGGCTATACAGGGCAGCGGACTGGATATGTCACGCGGGTCGGTGAGTAAATCCTTCACGGTAACGGTCGTGCCTCTTTTGAGTAATTGTGTCACCGCCGGTGACTGCTTGGTGGAAACAGTGATGGACCACGATTCCGGTGGCCGGTCAGTCATGACACCGACCACCCGGCTGATCAGCAGATTGGCCCATTCTTCGTTTTGCATGGTGGCCAGGCGCAGGAAATCTGTCAGCAGCGGTGTAGTCAGCATGTCAATGATCTGTTTGCCGATGAGCCGTCCCGGCAGCATGGTGATGTCAGTGCGGGCAGCTGCGAATATGGCATCGTTGCTGCTGACATTCTGGCGTGCAACCGTGAACAGGTTTTTGTTGAGATGCAAGGC
>JAOUCV010000457.1 GCA_029859555.1 Gammaproteobacteria bacterium | reverse complement strand
GGCAGCCTGATAAATCCCCGGGGGAACGATATTTCCTGTTCCAGTGAACATCACCGGAACTGACAGCGACAACACCCTGACAAGCGACCGCGTAATACGCTGTGGCGGTTCCGGTTCCGGTTCCGGCACAGGCCGGGCAGCCGCGACGCAGCTGCAAGGCGGAGCGCAGGCCCGGCTTTATATAAAAACCGGACAGATGGATTTCGAAATATCCGGCGCCCTGCCTACTCCGTCCTGTTACCAAACATCTTGCCGATGCTATCCAGCGGCAACGGGAATACAATGGTGGAACTCTTCTCCCCGGCAATCTCCGTCAGGGTCTGCAGGTAACGCAGCTGCAGCGATTGCGGCTGATCGTTGAGTATCCTTGCAGCCTCCACCAGCTTGGTGGCCGCCTGCATCTCGCCCTCGGCATGAATCACCTTGGCACGCCGTTCCCGTTCCGCCTCTGCCTGGCGGGCGATGGCACGCACCATGGTCTCGTCGATATCGACATGCTTGATTTCGACGTTCGCCACCTTGATGCCCCAGGCATCGGTCTGCCGGTCGAGCAGGCCCTGGATATCCGCATTCAGTTTTTCCCGCTCCGCCAGCATGTCATCCAGCTCATGCTGACCGAGCACCGAGCGCAACGTGGTTTGTGCCAGCTGGCTGGTTGCAACGAGGAAATCCTCAACCTGAATAATGGCCTTCTCCGGGTCGATGACGCGAAAGTAGAGCACCGCGTTGACCTTCACCGAGACATTGTCACGCGAGATCACGTCCTGGCTCGGGACATCCATCACCACCGTGCGCAAATCCACCCTTACCATCTGCTGAACGACCGGGATGACGATAATCAGGCCGGGTCCCTTGACCTTCCAGAAGCGCCCCAGTGTAAAGATGACACCGCGCTCGTATTCCCGCAGGATACGGAACGTATACAACAGCAATGCGACAAAAATAATCAGTCCCGCAAAAACGCCTGGAATAGCCATATCAAACCTCCTGATTTAGCGGCTGGACCTTCAGTACCAGGCCGTCAATGGCGACAACTTGTACCGTGTCACCACGCCTTAGCGCTGTTGCTGATTGAGCCTGCCAGATTTCACCATGAATACGGATATGACCCGCGCCCTCGAAGTCAGCAAGTACCTTGCCGGTCATATGCAGCAGTTCTTCCTGACCACTGACCACCGGCCGTTCGCGCGCCTTGATGGCAGCACCGATGATAAACAGAAAAAACCCGGCCGTGATCAGGGACAGGAAAAAGATCAACGGCAGCGACACCGCGTAGCCACTGCCCTCCTGGTCAAACAGGATGATGGATCCAGCCACAAACGCAATCACCCCGCCAAAACCGAGCGCACCGAAACTGGGTACGAAGGCCTCGGCCAGCATGAAGATAATGCCGAGCGATAACAGCGCCAGGCCGGCATAGTTCACCGGCAGTACCTGGAAGGCATACAATGCCAGCAACAGGCTGATGGCACCGACCACACCCGGCAACACGAAGCCCGGATTGGCGAATTCGAAAAACAGTCCGTAAATTCCAATCAGCATCAATATATAGGCAATATTCGGATCGGTGATCACGGCCAGCAGGCGATTGCGCCAGTCCGGCTCGATCACCTGCAGCGACAGGCCCACTACATCCAGCTGCTGCTCGATTCCGGCAACAGTCACCGGGCGCCCCTGCGCCTGCTCCAGCAGGTCGCGAATATCCAGCGCAACGATATCAATGACCCCCTCTGCCAGTGCCTCTGCGGCCGGCAGGCTGGCGGCCTCGCGAACGGCAAGTTCCGCCCATTCGACATTGCGTCCACGCATTTGTGCCAGGCTGCGTAAATAGGCAACGGCATCATTGATGCGCTTGTGCTTCATGGCATCCTTGCTGTCGGCCGGCTGCATCTCATCGCCGTCAGCTGCCTGCTTTTTCAGCAGCTCATCGGCGTCCGGGATGCCGCCGATCTCCACCGGTGTCGCTGCGCCCAGGTTGGTCCCGGGGGCCATGGCCGATATATGGCTGGCATAGAGGATATAGGTACCGGCACTGGCGGCGCGGGCACCACCGGGCGTCACGTAGGTGGCCACCGGAACCGGTGACACCAGGATCTCCTGGATAATA
>JAOUCV010000112.1 GCA_029859555.1 Gammaproteobacteria bacterium | reverse complement strand
ACCTCACGTATGCCCAGCGAAAATATGAAACGTTCCAGCGTGGTTGCCTTGCTTTTATCGAGCGCCGCAACCAGGTTAACAGCTGACTTTTCTGCCATGCGATCAAGCCCGGCCAGCGCTGCAACCGACAGCTGGTAAAGATCACTGGCCGTTGCAACCAGACCTGTTTCTACCAGCTGTTCGACCAGCTTGTTTCCCAGTCCCTCAACATCCATGGCGCGCCGCGACGCGAAATGTTTAATGGCTTCCTTGCGCTGTGCCGGACAGAACAGGCCACCGGAGCATCGCGCAACAGTTTCACCTTCAGCCCGCGTCACCAGAGAGCCACAGACCGGGCAGGCTGACGGCATATGAAATTCCGTTGCGCCCTTGTTGCGCTTTTCCTTAAGCACCCGCACCACCTCGGGAATTACATCACCGGCACGGCGAACAATCACCCGGTCACCTGAACGCACATCCTTGCGCCGTATCTCATCGGCATTATGCAGCGTCGCATTGGTTACGGTAACGCCACCGACGAACACCGGCTGCAGCCGCGCCACCGGCGTCAGTGCACCGGTACGCCCAACCTGTATATCAATACCCAGCACGGTACTTTCCCGCTCCTCGGCAGGAAACTTGCGCGCTATTGCCCAGCGTGGTGCGCGTGATACAAAACCCAGCGCATCCTGCTGCTCAAGCCTGTTAACCTTGAATACCACACCATCAATTTCAAAAGGCAATTGCTGCCGCTGCTGCTGGTAGCGTTGATAATACCCAATACAACCCTCTACACCGCTTACAACCTGGACATCATCATAGACACGCAAGTGCCAGCTTTGTAACTGTGCAAGAATTTCAACATGCGTATTCGCCAGCGTCCCGCCGGCCACCTTGCCGACACCGTAACAGAACATTTCCAGTGGACGCCTTGCAGTAATCGATGAATCCAGTTGCCGCAAACTGCCTGCTGCAGCGTTGCGCGGATTGACAAACGGCTTCTGCCCTTCAGCCTCTGCAAGCTGGTTCAGCGTTTCAAAACCGGCATGCGACAGATACACCTCACCTCGAACCTCCAGCGTTTCCGGTATACCCTTACCAGCCAGCTTCAGCGGGACTGACGCCATGGTCCGCACATTCTCCGTAACATCCTCGCCGCTCTCGCCGTCACCGCGCGTCGCTGCACGCAGCAGCTGTCCATCCTGGTACAACAGGCTGACAGCAAGGCCATCCAGCTTCGGTTCTGCCGCATATTCCACCATGTCTTCTCCGAGTCGCTCCCTGACGCGGCGATCAAAATCGGCAAGCTCCTCATCGGTGAATGAATTATCCAGCGACAGCATGCGCACTTCATGGCGCACTTCTCCAAATTCCTTCAGCGGCGCAGCTCCAACACGCCGGGTCGGGGAGTCTGTTGAAATCAGTTCGGGATATTTCGTTTCGAGTGCCTGCAGCTCACGGAGTAACTGGTCGTACTCGGCATCGCTGATCAGCGGATCATCTTTAGTGTAATAGCGGTAATTATGCTGGTGTAACTGCTGATGCAGTTCCCGTGCACGCTGGTGCGCGGATTTTGGCGCGCTCATGACGCGGCATTCGCCACCCGCTGTTGCAGCTGGCAGCTGATTACCTCTTCACGCATATGGCTGATCGCCTGCCTGGTCAGTTGATTGTGCGTTGCATCACATACCCGGCTGTCGAGATTGTCCGCCAGCACACCTGAGGACTCCACCATCATGTCAAAGGCACGTACTGCATCTGCGGCACCCGGCACCTGCATGAATAGCACGACCCCTTCCGAGGTAAAACTTTCCATCGCAGACAGATCAAAAGTACCCGGCTCGCGGATATTGGCAACCGAAAACAGGACCTTCTCCTGCCCACTGTCCTGTTCAACACGGTGAAAAATATCCATATCGCCAAATTCCAGCTGCGCAGCAGCCAGTGCACCCAGCAGGATCGGACCCCGGAACGGCACACCTTTCGGCGCTTCTACAAACAACATGAACACCTGGTCGGCAACTGCTGCCGGTTCACGTTTCTCCGCTGGCATATCAACCACCGAAACTGCCTCAACAGCCGGCTTATCAGCGCTGATGATCTGCCCCAACTGCTCCAGCTCGTCATCAATAGCACCGGTGAGATCGACATCCGCAGTGACAGCATCTGTTTCACTTAACAGCGGCTGGCTACGCAATTTATTGCGTGGCGCAGGCGGCTGCTTGCGGCGTCCCTGGTAGTAGCTGACGAGATATACCACCAGAACGACAGCGATACCTGCCAACAACAATATCCAGCGCAAGTTTTCCATGAATTCAGACCTGACCTGTATAGAACATATTGAGAATAAATACTTCCGCTGCCGGGAGAACCCCTGTCAAACCGCTACCAGCCTGACCGCCTCATCGATATCGACAGCCACCAACCGTGACACACCAGGCTCATGCATGGTAACGCCGGTCAGCTGATTTGCCATTTCCATGGTAATTTTATTATGCGAAATAAAAATAAACTGTACGTGCTCCGACATCTTGCGCACCATGTCGCAATAACGGCCGACATTGGCGTCATCGAGCGGCGCATCCACCTCGTCGAGCATGCAGAAGGGCGAAGGGTTCAGCCGGAAAATAGCAAACACCAGCGCAATCGCAGTGAGCGCCTTTTCACCACCGGAAAGCAGATGGATCGTGCTGTTGCGCTTGCCCGGCGGCCGCGCCATAACGGTTACCCCGGTATCCAGCAAGTCTTCGCCGGTCAACTCCAGATACGCCTGGCCACCACCAAACAGTACCGGGAAATTCTCCTGCATACCCTCGTTGACCTTCTCGAAGGTTTCCTTGAAGCGTGACCGCGTTTCCTTGTCGATCTTGCCAATAGCGTTTTCCAGTGTCGTCAGCGCCTCGATCAGGTCGGTATGCTGCGCATCCAGGTATTCCTTGCGCTTCGACTCTTCTTCATATTCCTCGATCGCAGCCAGATTGATCGGCCCAAGCCGCTGGATACGGCTCTCCAGCTTGTCAGCCTGTTCGGCCCAGACATCGACACTGGCGCCCTCTTCAATCTGCTCCAGTAATGGCTGGTATTCAAAACCGGATTCGTTTATCTGTTCCATCAGGGTGTCACTGCGCACCTTGATTTCCTGCCAGGCCATACGGTCCTGCTCAATCTGCTCACGCTGATTATTGACGCTGCGCTCTTTCCTGATGCGTTCCTGGTCGAGTTCACGGGTACCGTGTTCGATATCCTCAACCTGTTTGCGCGCGCTATGCAGCTCTGTCTCGGACCCATGACGGCGTGACAACAAGGCTTCCAGCTCGGTTTCCAGCTCGATAATCGGCGTATCACCCTGATCAAGCACACCGGTCAATTGATCCTTCCTGCTGATCAGCTGCTGGCACTGCTCGCGCATGCGCATCAATGCCTGGTTGGTTGTTTCCTTTGCTGTGCGCATCGACTCTGCCCGCAAGGCAAGCTCGTGCACTGCCTGCTGGTCAGTACGGGCGCGTTCACGGGTCTCGTTCAGCACACCACCGAGATGCTGCTGTTGGCGGGTTCGTTGCTCGCGTTCCTGTGACAGCGTTTCAACGGCATCCAGCGCCTCCTGCAGCAGGTTCTGGGAACTGGCCATCGCCTCTGCTTCACCCTGCTTCTCGGTGCGCAGCACTTCCGATTCCATTAACACATGATCACGACGTGCCTGCTGCTGCTCAAGCCGGGTCTGTATAGTAGCCAGCGAGGCACGCAGGTCACTGGCAATACGCAGCGCCTGGTTGTATTCATTCTGCAAACGATCACGCTCGCTCTCGGCGGATACCAGGCTTTCACGTGCGGCTGCCACGGACTGTTGCAGGGCCTCGACATTATCCGTCTGCGCGGCAAGCTGTTCGCTTAGCTCACTGATCTCGCGTTCACGCTCCAGCACACCGGCCTTCTCGTCGGTGTCTCTTGCAACACGCAGCCAGTTATTACCCACCCAGATACCTTCACGGGTAACGATCGATTCATGTGCAGCCAGTCCGGCGCGCATGGTCAGCGCCTGTGACAGTGTATCTACCGCATAAACTCCGTCCAGTAACGAGTCGGCTGACCCGGACGAGGTGATCTTGCTACCCAGCAATACACCCTTGTCTGAAGACGCAGTAGCCGCGACACCGGCACGCGTATCAAACAGTGCAATGCTGCCCTGTTCGAGACTGCCGAGCATGTCCTCAACATTGTCGAGTCCGTCAACACACACTGCCTCAAGGTAAAAACCCAGCGCGGTCTCAACCGCATGTTCCCAGCCAGGTTCAACCTGAACTTCCTGCGCCAGTCGCGGGGCACCCTGCATGCCCTGCGCTGTCAACCAGCCGGTGACCTGCTCGGAATGCTGGCCGAGTGCCGCCTGCTGCAAGGTTTGCAGTGATGTCAGCCGTCCGCGGGTGTCATGATGGACACTCTGCAGCGCTGATAATTCCTGCTGCTGCTGTTCCAGCCCGGCACGCCCGTCGGTAATGCTGCGAACTGCGTTTTCCAGGTTAATCCGGATACCGGCGACAACGGTTTCCTGCGCCTCGGATTCATGTGCTGCCTGCTCCAGTTCACCGGCAGTGGTTTTGCTGCCCAGCGTTTGCTGCTCATCGTCCATCCGCTGTAAACGGTCATCCAGCTGCTGCATGTGGCGATCAAGATGGTCCAGGCGGGTACGCTCAACCTGCGCAGCCTGCGCACGTTCGGCAGCACGCTGGTTGAATTCATTCCATTCTTCCTGCCAGGCATGCATTGACTGCTCGGCATCTTTCAGGTCGGCAGCAGATTGTCCGGCACGCTCGGTGGTGGCAGTCAGCTCCGGACCATTCGTCTCGATATCACGTGCCAGTTCCTCGAGCCGGGTGGTGTCCACCCGTATGTGTTCCTCAACCTCGGCAAGTGTTTGCTCGGCACGCGACAGCTCTTCCTGCTGTTGCTGGCGTGATTCCTTGTTGTGCTGGATCGCCTGCTCAATCCGGGCAACATCGGCGCCCAGCTTGTAGTACTGGCCCTGCACTGTATTAAAGGACTCATTGGCACTGGTCAGGCTGTCGCGCAGCTTTTCGAGTTCCGCTTCGATCCTGCGCTGCTCGGCAATTTCGGCCTGCATGTCCAGTTCGCGTTGCTGCAGATCGTTTTCTCGCACACTGGTTTCCTCGTGCATGGACGAGAAACGCAACGCCAGCAGCTCCGCCTTGACCTGGCGTTCTTCCGCCTTCAGCTCCTTGTAACGCTCTGCCGCGCGCGACTGGCGCTTCAGCTTCTCGAGCTGCTTGTCTATTTCCTCAAGCAGGTCCTGCAGGCGATCAAGATTTTCGCGGGTGTGCTTGATACGGTTTTCTGTCTCGCGGCGGCGCTCCTTGTACTTGGAGATACCGGCGGCTTCTTCGAGGAATGCACGCAGATCATCGGGTTTCGCCTCGATCAGGCGCGAGATCGTGCCCTGTTCGATAATGGAATAGCTGCGCGGCCCCAGACCGGTGCCGAGAAAAATATCGGTAATGTCACGTCGCCGGCAGCGCGTGTTGTTGAGGAAATAGCTGGAAGTCCCGTCGCGCGACACCTGGCGACGTATGGAGATCTCGTTGTAGCCGGCATACTGGCCGCCGATGGTGCCATCGGTATTGTCAAAAGCCAGTTCGATACTGGCGGTACCGACCGGCTTGCGCGTATTGGAACCGTTAAAGATGACATCTGCCATCGACTCGCCGCGCAAATGTTTGGCTGATGATTCACCCATCACCCAGCGCACCGCATCGATAATATTGGATTTCCCGCAACCATTGGGGCCGATGACGCCGACCAGGTTACTGGGCACATGGATCGTGGTCGGGTCGACAAAAGATTTAAACCCGGCCAGCTTTATTTTGGACAATCGCATGGACGGCTAGGTTACTAGATTGACCTCAAAAAATACAACCTTTTGTTATCTTCCAAGGCTTGCACACATCATCTTGTGTCTTGTATTGTTCCTGCCATGTCGACGCAACCCAGCAAGCATCTCGAGACCTTTGCCAACCCGCATCCGGACCGGGATTACACCATCCGTATTCGTACGCCGGAGTTTAGCTGCCTGTGCCCGAAAACCGGCCAGCCGGATTTCGCCACGCTGTTCCTGGAATACATACCGGACCAGCACTGCGTCGAACTGAAATCCTTCAAGCTGTATATCTGGTCGTTTCGCGATGAGGGCGCATTCCACGAGGACATTACCAACCAGATACTCAACGACCTGGTCAAGGCCTGCCGGCCGCGTTTCATGCGACTGCGCTCGGAATTCAATGTTCGTGGCGGTGTTTATACCGATGTCGTGGTGGAACACCGGCAGGACGGCTGGCAGCCCCCACTGCCGCTAGAACTTAAGTAACGATTACCAAATAACTAACTGTATATATTATTATTTCCCCTCTACATCCGGGAGAGGGCCAGGGAGAGGGGATATAAACAGGGGATATAAATAAAGACTTACTCAGGTCCTCATTCTCCCCCCTCTCCCAAAAAGCATCTTCATATTGGCCATCACTACCACAACACATAGTCTCCCGAAGTTCTATATAACCAACACACCGTGAAACACTACCTCGGCATCGACATAGGCACCTCCGGATGCCGCAGCTGCATCATCGATGCCGATGCGGCCATCAAAGTGGAAATCCGCACCACCCTGCCCGCACCAACCCGCTCGGGAAGTGAGGTCGAGCAAGACCCGGAGATCTGGTGGAGCACACTGACCGCGAACCTGGACCAGCTGGCCAACGAGTTCCCACTGGCATCCATTGAGGCACTGGCACTGGACGGCACCTCGGCCACCCTGCTCTGCAGCGATGCCAGCGGCACCCCGTTATCCGCGGCGCTGATGTACAACGATGCCCGTGCCGTTGAGCAGTCCGAACAGGTCGCCCGCGTGGCCCCGACCGATACCGCAGCACGCGGCGCCAGCGCCAGCCTCGCCAAGCTGTTATGGCTGTTACAGCAACCTGCCTGCAAATCCGCAGTGCATGTCCTGCACCAGGCCGACTGGCTGCTGGGACGACTGGCAGGCCGCTTCGGTGTCAGCGATGAAAATAACGCCTTGAAACTGGGCTACGATGTGGTGAACAGCTGCTGGCCAGCCTGGTTA
>JAOUCV010000111.1 GCA_029859555.1 Gammaproteobacteria bacterium | reverse complement strand
ACGGCAGAATGAACCGACCCGATGGCTCTTACCCTAACGTACCAAAGGACAATAAGTATGAAGGGGTTAATTCGCTATATGGTGATTAATCAGTGACGAACGCCCTTGTGGACAGGATGGCATGTTGTTGATTTGCACCGAAATTGAAGCCAGTAGTGGCAGATATTTGCATTCTGCTCTGACCCATCACTGCGGAAAATCATTATTCTATAACCAAATACTTACAGCTGTTTTGGTGGGACATTTTTCGGTACAAATGGTGGGTCACTTTTGGATGCAAATTAACAGACTCGAACCTTCGACCAGGGGATTATGAGTCGTGTGGGTTAATAACCTGTAATCCAGCAAGTGTTTATCTCATACGGTCAGCGCAATATGAAGCGGGCGCTTCCTGTGGTGGCTCCATCCAGTGTGATACTTTGTTGTGTAATGTGAATTTGTAGGTTACGTAACTGCAGGGCAGACATGTCCAGCAATACGCCTGCCGGCATAATTCTTTCCAAGGCTGTTTCAATGCGTTCACCAAGCAGGTCGAGATACTGTTGTAATGCCTGGTTGGCCGCACCTTCCAGAGCCTGACGGATGTAATCATGAAACGACTCGTCTAACAGAGCTATAGCGGAATTATTTGCAACATAGTCAAATGTCAGGTCTTGCAATTCCAGCCCCTGTTCTTCATGGTTATAAACCAACATTGCACGCAAATTTATCGTTCCTGCGACTTCGCCGATCAACACTACTCGTGCTCTGATTTCCTGGCCGCTACCCGTGAGTGTGAATGTTTTGATGTCCACTTTTTGGCCATGGATGTCAAAGGGACGTGCGGAAAGGGTGTTGGATAACCCCCGGTTGATGCTTGCAAAATCCAGATTTACGCTCAGGTGAAGGTTCAGTCCTGGAGAGTGCGGGTAATATCGTTCAAGTGGTGGCAGTGGTACTGGTTTGCCCAACGGTTCAGCTCCTGATACGAGTGTCGGCCGCAAGGCAACGGCAAGGTGTGCGTTAATGTTATTACCCATGCCTGCTATGCCGGATAGCGCCGCACTCACCGGCTTGAACATTAATCTGTTGCCTTGTCCGAGTTCTACTGGCTCTTGCAGTAATGACCAGGTTCGCTGAGCCTGTTTTCGGACTGTATTCATGCCGGGAGCAAGTGTCCGAAGCGCTGCGCGCAGGCTTTTCTGCATTTGCTTTCGGAATTCCTTTTCAACGAGAGGCGTGACATCGAGATTTGCGATTGTCATTTCACAGCGGTCAAGAAACCGTGTCGGAAGGATGCGAAACTCGGGTCTCACGGTCCAGTCCGACCCCCATCCCAAGCGGACCTGCATACCAATCACGGCCTGTCGCGGTGGTTCATTGACGCCGCAACTGCCTTTCAGACTTACTGCACCCAGTATTTTTTTGCGTGCCCTTATCCAGTAACGGATATGTGCCTGAACAAGTAATACATCTTCCGAGGCCGTAATGCTGAGTGGTCCACGCCAGGCACGGTATTGAGACTTTATCCCGTGCCAGTCTTTCCAGGTGTGCCAATTGCCCGCCTGTTGCGGGAGTGTTTTTTCAGCTGCCTTGGTAAGTGGGTCGAGAGACATTTGCACCGGAATTTCAATGGTCGAAATCGGTGTAATGGGTTGTTTGATGTCTGTAACCGGTTGCGCGCTAGTGCCTGGGACGCAGAGCATTAGCATTAGAGAAAAAAGTACTTTTCTATAGATGTACAGGTGCCGGCTATTTATGTGCTGGAGGTGATGCATGAATAATGATTATAACGGTGATTTCAAGGCCTCCATCCTGTTCCCTAATGCCCCACTCCAATCCTTTGGCTCAGGCGTCATAACTATAAGAAATTTATGAAAATGGTGGGCCTGGAAGGACTTGAACCTTCGACCAAGGGATCCACTCTCCCACGGACTCGTTGTTTATGCGTCACGAAGCTCAAGAATCCCAAACGTTTTCCGGTGGCCCTTATGTATGACGACCGAAACCGAGCCTGTGCCGAACCCGGTTGCGGGAGATTCCTAACGGCTTGCGTGTAAGTCGAAGAAGGAGAAGGGTTTCAGGAAACCGAACACCGAACCACCACCGAACCGAATTTCCGGGTCTGCAAGTGTCGGCGCGTTGATGTCCCGGATTCTAACCGCACTGCGGCCAGCCGTAGCCCCATCGCCATGGAAGGCTGGAGCAGGGCACACCACCGAGCCGCACCACACGGTACATCAGATCGGCAATCGCTGCATACAGTGTCTGCACGGTCTCGGGTGAAACACCGTACTCGATCGTCAGTTCCGTTGTCCGCGTGTTACCTGTCTCCATGACGCAGGCGAGCAGGGCGAGATCCGCCTGCTTGCGGGCCTCGAAACTTTCCTCTGCGCTAGCGTCGACAGGCGCACCCCCATGGTAGAGACGATCATGCTTGATACAACAGTCCTCCCAGGGCGGCCGTATTCCATGGTAATTGCGGACATCTTCAATTTCTTCAGCAAGGTATTCCCAGCCGATTGACAGGCCACCGCTGCAACCGTCTGTGGTGAAAGCTGCCAGGGTACTGTCCGGCAGCACAATACGTGCAAGCAGGTCCGCATGGTGGCGCAGTTCGAGTTGCCGCTCAAGCCGATCTACGCTGGCGCTCGGTTCAGACTCTTCGCTTGAGTCACTACATGCCGGCAGCAGGGTACAGACAAGGATGAGCGCATTGCGAGTGTTACGGTGATTCATCGCGGTAGTGTCGTTGTGGTTCAGGTTTTCCAAACAGGATTGCTGTGTGCATTAGCAGGCGTTCGGCGGAGTTGAGGCCGGCGCGGTCTGCAATGACCTCGCGTGCCAGCGCCGGTTCATCGCTAATAACGCCGTCCACGCCCAGTGACATCATTCGAGACAGCGATACCGCATCGTTCACTGTCCAGACGAATACCTGTTTTCCCTGCTCATGGCTGCGGCGTACAAACCCCGGGCTTGCCATGCCCATGGCGACGGCAAGAAAATCGACATCGAGACTGGTAAGGTCGCCAATTGCCTTGGCGGACAGCAGGCCGATGGTCCAGTCCGGGCGCAGAGCGCGGATCTTTTGCACTCCTTCGTACTTGAGTGACATTATGGCAACTTCATCTGTCATGCCCAGCTGTTCCACGATATCCACCACGCGTTGTTCCAGCTGCTGGTCATGGCCGTAATACTTGAGCTCAATGACCACTCGCGCTTTGCCTTTAGCCTCTTCAAGTACTTCGACCAGAGTGGGTACGCGTTCTGCAGAAAATTGCGGATCAAACCAGCTGCCGATATCGATGTTGCGGATCTGTTCCAGGGTACCATCCCAGACCTTGAGGTCGACGCCAGCAAGTTTCATGAAGTCGCTGTCATGAATAACCACTACTTCGCCATCCACGGTTTCCTGTACATCAATTTCCACCCAGTCGCTGGCATCCTCTATAGCCGCCCGAATCGAGGCGAGGGTGTTCTCAGGTGCCCTGCCGGCAGCACCGCGATGTGCCACTACGGTGACCGTATCCTTTACCTGAATGCCGTCGACTAACCAGTTGCCAACCAGTACGGCGCTAACAACGGCAGCGGCCAGCATCAATGTGAGCAGCGGTGCAGACAGGTGCCAACCGCGGGCTGGCTGTTCTCGTGTCATGGCGCCGAGATCGTTATGCACTTCAGTTGCGCAATACTGCTGATAGAATCCAGCCAGTGTGTAGCCAAGGCTGCCCGCTGCAAAAACCATGACCACGAAATTACCGAGCATCCAGAGTGCCACGAGGCCACCCAGCACTGGCACCAGCCAGTCAATTGAGTCGAAGAACTTCGGTGCCAGCCACGAGCCGAGCAGCTGTACGATGCCCAATACGAGCGTGCTGAAGATGAATACCAGTAGCGCCCAGATGGCGAGTGTCTTCAACAGCTGACGTTTGTGCCCCCGAGTGAGGCGTTCACTCCTGGCGAATGACTTCGCCGGCACGATACCGGCAAACAATACCAGTGGTAACGCCATTGACCAGGCAAGTAGTTTGCTGACCAGAATCAGTAGCATGGCCAGCAACAACAGTCCGATCATGATGGCGGCAATCCAGAATTCTGCAGGCTGTTCAGCCAGGTAGTAGTTGATGTCATACGTAGAGAGCAGGAACCAGGCGATTGCGCCACTGGCTGCAACAAAGGGGAGTGTTAGCAGTAACATGCGTACTACCAGCCTGACGGCAAAGACGAAGATGCTGTATGCGCGTAGCGCCGTAAAGCGCAGTGCAGAGAAGGTGCCAATGTGCGAGCCCTGTGCATGACCGGCCCCCATGGTCATCAGGGAGGCCTGCTCAAAGCCGATGATTGTGATCGTCAGGCCAGCCAGAAAGACCAGCGCGGCTATCCCGGCTGGAGATAAAAAAAACCAGGCGATGTCCTGATCGGCGAGTGCCGGCTGGTCGGAAAGGCCGAGTAGCAACCGGCTGATGAGGGCGACCAGCGGCGTGAACAGGATGATACCCAGTGTCGTATAGGCAAGGTGCAGGGTAAAGACCTGTTGCCAGTCCTGCAGCAGACGTTGTAATGATTCCCTCCAGATGGAGGTGTGTTCGTGAGTGGTCATTGCCTGGATTGGTCAGTAGGAGTTATCGTCTAGGAGTGTAGGAAAAAATATACGCCCTTTTTATCACTCGTCAACGAATCGTTTAATGGTGACGAATCGTGGGGAGCCTCCGTTGTTGCTGGCAAAAGAAAACACGCTGATCCGGGTGGAAGGGCAAGCGCGAGGGAGTGAGCCTGGCGTGCCCGGTCAGGGGCGGTCAGGATGGCTTCGAATGATTGTCTGCGCGGTGAAACGGTAATGAAGACGCCATGGTAATGTGGCGTTGAGGGACATGCGATGTTCTCTAGTGATGCTTAACTGATTCTTCCATAAAATGACGTTTGTATGTATGAAGTAGAGTCTGGGCTTTATTGCGTGATGCAGTTGCTGCCGCATACAAGCCGACCTCTTGCAGCCGGCGACCAATCTTGAACTGGTGTTTCAGTTTCATCTTGCATTCTTCTTTAGTCATGGCGTTTTACCTCTTTTAGGCAAATACTCTGTTATTGACTGTTTAAATCACTTATTCCCAGAAAAATGGCTTTATAGTTATTTATACTTTCAAGGCGATGATGTTTCTATTGGACCGAGGTACAGGGAAAGTTGGACGGGGATAGGGATCGTTTTCCGGGCACAAAAAAGCCCGCGACGTGGCGGGCGTGAAGGGGGTTGCCGGGGAGGGTGACAACCGCTGTCTAGACCCTTGGGTTATCCTTGCTTGTTCCCCTTCACAGAAAATTGTGTTCTTTCCTCGGTTTTTCTTAAAGTGGCAAACGCTCTGCAAGCAGCGCTTCCATGGCGCCGAGCAGTTGCGGGACATCATGCGCCTTCGGCCTGAAATCCACGTGGGCGAGGCCATCGATGATAAACAGTTGCACCTGATTCGCCGGCAGGGAGTCTGCCAGTGCGATGCTCTCGGTATAGGGGATCAGGTTGTCACTGCGCCCATGCAGCAGGATAACCTCGGCCCGTAACCGTGAAAGATCATGGGCCGAGGGATTGATGCCGTCCAGTTCACTGCGCATACGCGGCGGCAGCCTGTCCAGCAGGACGGGAACCTGCGCAGGAAGATGATTGGTGAGCAGGTTATAGAGTGCCTGCGCATCGGGTGCCAGTTTGGCGGGTACCGGTTCGTCCCCGTCAATTCGGTCGCCGGTGATATGCGCCGCATAGTCCTGAAAGAAACCGCGGTCCACTGAACGTTCCAGAAAATCCAGGTTCGAGCGGATGAAGGCTGCCTCGCTGTACGGGTGGGGTGACAAGCGGCTCGTTGCTGGCACAGCCGTGCCGGTGGGCTGATCGACATGGTAATAACCAGTGGTGAGGTAGGTGACAACACTCTCCAGCGAATAATAACCACCAACCGCCAGCACGAAGTCCACCCGGTCGCGGATGTCGGGCTGCAGCGCGGCCAGCAGTACCGGGCCGGCACCATAGCTGAAGCCGGCGATGCCGATATGTCCAGGTGGGGCAAGTGCCGGACGGGACGCCAGCCATGTGAAACTGTCCGCTACCTCACGCACATCACTGGATCGCATTCGGAAATGCCGCACCCCGTGCATGTCCGGTACCAGCACCGCGAAGTCCAGACGGGCGAGGGTATTGGCGATGGCGACTACCCGCGCATCCCTCCTGCCGCGGGCCGCCACGCCGGGTACCAGGACAATGCCGGCACGCGCGCCCTTCGGCGGCTGGTAGAGATCGGCCGCGCGTTCCTCGCCTCCTGTCATAAAGCTGATCGATTCGCGCGCAGGCCGGGGTGTCTGTGCCGCCAGGCGGCTGGTCGCCAGACCGGAGGCCAGGTCTTCCAGTGCCAGCCCTGCCTCGCTGTCACCGAAATCAGGGGTGCTACACCCCGCTAGTGCTGTGCACAGGGCCAGTCGTGCCAGCAGGTGTGTCAAGGTATGTGGTCTGAACATGTTTGTTACGATACCCGGTTTACGGCATGGCAGGAATCGGGGGCGCTTAATTACGCCCGCGAATGTGGAGCGGCCGGACGTAAGCTGAAGAAAGAAAATGGCTCCCCGGGACGGGCTCGAACCGCCGACCTGGTGACTATGCATCCCTTGATCCCGGCGTCATAACTATCAGAAATTTATCGAGATGGTGGGCCTGGAAGGACTCGAACCTTCGACCAAGGGATTCACTCTCCCACGGACGCGTTGTTTATGCGTCACGAAGCTGAAGAATCCCAAACGTTTTCCGGTGGCCCTTATTTATGACGACCGAAACCGATCCTGTGCCGAACCCGGTTGCGTGAGATTCCGAACGGCTTGCGGGTAAGTCGAAGAAGGGGAAGGGTTTCAGGAAACCGAACACCGAACTTCTTCCGAACCGAATTTCCGAACGGCGAGTTCTGGGGGCAAGTCGGACATTCGACGGGCAGCGATTATTGCTTCGCGGTGACGGGTTGAACTTCTTGGTTCGGCCAACTCCGGTCATTCCCGGGTTTCAAATGAACGTCCGCGTAAGACCCTGGAATACGAAACACCGGCAGAACGATTTAATGCATGTGTTGCGTCGACCGGTTGAAATCGCACGCAGCTCCGGA
>JAOUCV010000456.1 GCA_029859555.1 Gammaproteobacteria bacterium | reverse complement strand
AAAACCCACGTGGTCGAGCCGCTGACCGGCAGCGGTTGCCACCTCATCAACACGGTGCAGCGCAAGGTTATCGTTGCCCGAAGTCAGATAGAGATTGTCTGCATCCGGTCGCCATTCAACTTTCATCCCGAGCAGATCAACATAGAAATGTTCGCAGATTGCAATATCCCTGACATTCAGGGCGACATGGCGCATCCCAAGAGTCGAGGCCGGTCTCTCCATCAAGCGGCCTGCTCCGAAACAACTTCATAATCGTGGCTGATCTCTGCGGCCTTGCCGAGCATGATGGATGCCGAACAATATTTCTCGGCTGACAGCTCCACGGCCCTTGCTACCTGCTTGTCAGAAAGTCCGCTGCCGCTAACCACGAAATGTACATGAATACGGGTAAACACCCTGGGATCCGTAGCAGCCCGCTCGGCCTGCATCTCCACCACGCAATCCGTCACTGGCTGACGTGCCTTTTTCAGAATCATCACGACATCGAAGGCAGTGCAGCCGCCCATCCCCAGTAACAGCATCTCCATCGGACGTATACCCAGATTCCGACCACCACTCTCGGGCGGGCCATCCATTACCACCGCATGGCCACTGGCGGACTCACCGACAAAAGTAACACCTTCAACCCACTTTACACGTGCTTTCATAACATTCCCTGCCATCCAAAGAGCATCAAGATTAGCACAGCCGCGACCACCGCCAGGCGCATCCGGAATCGCCTAAAGCATTGCGGGACCTCGCCGTTAACATGACATGAAAACGCATTCACTGACATTCGAAGCCGATAGCGCCATTGAGAAAGATTTATCAAATCAATGTGTTGAAAGATTTCTCCTGCAATGCCATCGCCGTAAATACCCGAACAAAAGCGTCATCATCTATGCCGGCGACCAGCCTGACGTACTCTACTACGTCATCAGTGGCTCGGTCAGTGTGCTGATCGAGGATGAGGATGGCCACGAAATCGTGCTGGCCTACATAAACAGCGGCGGCTTCTTCGGTGAAATGGGCCTGTTTGGTGAACACCCCAATCGCAGTGCCTGGATTCGCACCCGCAGTGAGTGCGAGGTTGCCGAGATCAGTTACTCACGCTTTCGTGCCCTGGCACGCGAAGACCCGGATATCTTGCTGGAACTGACGGCACAACTGGCAACGCGCCTGCGCAAGACCAGCCGCAAGGTCAGCAACCTTGCCTTTCTTGACGTCACCGGGCGCATTGCGCATACCCTGCTGGAACTTTGCAAGGAACCGGACGCCATGACGCATCCGGATGGCATGCAAATAAAGATTACCCGTCAGGAACTCGGCCGCATTGTCGGCTGTTCCCGCGAAATGGCCGGCAGAGTGCTGAAAGCACTGGGTGAACAGGGACATATTTCAGCAAAGGGAAAAACCATCGTGGTATTTGGCGCGCGTTAGCCCACCGCGAGCAGAACTTCATAGAGCCCGGACCTGCACTGCGCGTCCGGGCTTTTTATTGCCTCAGGCAAACAGCTCCGCGAGCTTGTCACCCGGTTCAGGCGCTTTCATAAAGGCCTCTCCCACCAGAAAACAGCCCACTCCGCTGGAGCGCATCAAGGCAACATCGTCAACACTGTGTATACCGCTTTCTGTAACGACCAGGCGGTCATCCGGGATCTGTTGCAGAAAACCAAGCGTTGTCTCCAGACTGGTCTCAAAAGTACGCAGGTCGCGGTTATTGATACCCAGCAGCGTTGCCGGTATGGCCAGTGCGCGTTGCAGCTCTGCCGCATCGTGCACTTCAACCAGCGCATCCATGCCAAGCGCGCCGGCCAGTTGTAACAATTCTTGCAGCAGGGCATCGTCCAGGGCCGCAACGATCAGCAGCACGCAATCCGCTCCCAGCGCCCGCGCCTCGTAAACCTGGTAGGGATCAATCACAAAATCCTTGCGTAACACGGGCAGACTGCAGGCGGCCCGCGCCTGCTGCAGATAGGCGTCGGCACCCTTGAAAAAATCGACGTCGGTAAGTACCGATAAACACGCCGCACCGCCGTGCTCGTAACTAACGGCAATCTGTTCAGGATCGAAGTCTTCCCGCAAAATACCGCGACTGGGAGAAGCCTGCTTGATTTCCGCAATGACGGCG
>JAOUCV010000110.1 GCA_029859555.1 Gammaproteobacteria bacterium | reverse complement strand
GAAAGGTCCTGGTTGCTGATTTTCAGTGCATCAGTCCCTGCCTCTATACGATCGTCCCCAATTAGCCAGTGGATATCACCCTGCATCCGGTCAAACGAGAGTGCGTCCCGAAACAGACTGCTGTTGTGAATGCTCGCGTTATAGCTGTCAAGCGCAACTGTGCCGGCAGTCAGGTTGCCGCTGATGCGTCCATCCAGACCGGTAAATAACGGATAGGCACCGGACTCACCAATGCCCAGCCCGCTAAAGCGTACAGAAAAATCGCTGAGCTGCATGCTGCCGGCGGCACTGGAGAGCTCAAACTGCAGGTCTTTCAGCAGCCCCTGTGGCTGCAGATCGGCCAGCAACTGCCGGTCAGCCGGCATCAATCCCGGAATAACCGGCAGCAATGCACCGAAGCCATCCAGCTTGATAAGCGGAGAAATACCTTTTATATGACTGGCCTGTCCCTCATTGATACCGGCCAGGGACAGGTTGCCAGTGGTCCAGGTATGCTCCGGCTGTTCAACAACCAGCTGCTGCATTGCAAATTGCCAGCCGGACTCCTGCCGCCGCCAGCCAAACCGGCCAGTGAGTGTTTCCGCTATGAAGTGATATTCCTGATCGTCCTTTAGATGACTTACCTGCAGGTCATGGGTGTCCAGTTCGCCACTGACGGAACGCACATCAAACCCCGCAACATCCGCCCACAAACGAAAATCGGCAACCCCCTGCAACACCATACCCTCGTACAGGTAGCGCTGCGGCACGGCAGTGAATGCCAGCGCCTGCAGTTTTGCATACAGCCGCCCTTGCCAGGACGCGGGCCTGTCACTGTCACCATAGAGCTCAGCCTCGACATCGACACGGTAACCGACATCCGCCGGCAACAGCGCATGTCCGGTCAACCGATGTGTGTAATCATTGTTTTTCAGCGACAGAGCTATATTCGAAAATCGCCGCGGCGGCTCGGCATGCATTTCATCAATGAAGGTCAGGCTGACGTCATACACGGACAGGCGTGACATCTGCAGCAATTGATCCAGCGAACTATCATCCTCGCCATCATCCCTGAACTTGTCGAGATAAAACTCTCCATCTGCGTCACGAATCAGTGTGATATCCGTACCGATGATATCAATACCGTCAAACTGCAGTTGCTGCCCGACAACGTAGCTTTCCGCATCGATGGTGATCCAGACTTCCCGGATAGCAAGACTGCCCTGCTCACCCGCCGGGTCGGCAATTTCAACATTCTTCAGCTTCAGGACCGGATTCAGGCCACGAAAGGTCGCTTCCAGCCGACCAACACTGACATCCTTTTTCAGCGCCTCACTGGCGGCAGCCTCGATTTCCAGGCGATACTCACTGAGTGAAGGCACCCACAAACGGGCAGCTGTCAGCACCATCGCCACCAGAAACAGCAGCGCTACCGAGATATACCAGAGTGTATGGAAAATCCGTTTTAGCATGGCTTGCAAGCGCAGTAGTTCAAGCTGAACCGACTGGCAGGACTACAACAGCACAACGTCATATTGTTCCTGCGTATACAGGGCCTCCACCTGGAACCTGATGGGCTTGCCGATAAACACCTCCAGCTCGGCAAGACTGGTGGACTCTTCGTCAAGCAGCAGGTCTACCACTTCCTGCGAGGCCAGTACCAGTAACTCCTGTGCGTCAAACTGACGTGATTCTCGCAGTATTTCCCGAAATATTTCGTAACAGGTTGTTTCCGGTGTTTTCAGCGAAGCCCGGCCACCACAGGTTGGACAGGTTTCACAGAGCACATGTTCCAGACTCTCGCGCGTGCGCTTGCGGGTCATTTCCACCAGTCCGAGCGACGACACTTCGGTTATGTGCGTGCGTGCATGGTCCTTGTCGAGACATTTCTCCAGCGCCCGCAGCACCTGGCGCTTGTGTTCCTGCTGCGACATATCGATAAAATCGATAATAATAATACCGCCGAGATTACGCAGGCGCAGTTGGCGGGCAATCGCCTGTGCCGCTTCCAGGTTGGTCTTAAAAATAGTTTCCTCGAGGTTGCGATGCCCGACATAGCCACCGGTATTAACGTCCGCCGTTGTCATGGCCTCGGTCTGGTCAATGATGAGGTAACCACCTGACTTCAGCTGCACCTTGCGGTCCAGCGCTTTCTGAATCTCGTCCTCGATACTGTAGATATCAAAGATCGGTCGTTCACCCGGGTAGTATTCAACCCGCGACTGCAACTCCGGCATGAAACGCTCACAAAACTCATGGGCACGCTGGTAGCTTTCGCGTGAATCGATTCGCACCTTCTCAATACCGCTGCCGAGCATGTCGCGCATCACGCGAATAGTCAGCGGCAGGTCGTCATAAATAACTGCACCGGATTCTGCAACCGCGTCGGCTTCCTGCACGGATTTCCACAGCTTGCTGAGAAACAGCATGTCGGCACGCAATGCATCGGCATCGGCACTCTCTGCCGCGGTGCGGGCAATGTAACCGCCACCATGCTGGTCCGTCATGAACAGCTGGATGATGTCACGCAACCGCACCCGCTCCTGTTCGTCCTCAATCTTCTGGGAAATACCGACATTGACAACATGCGGGATAAACACCAGGTAACGCGACGGGATCGTGATCTGCGTTGTCAGGCGGGCACCCTTGGTACCGAGCGGATCCTTGATAACCTGCACAGAAATTTCTTCTCCCTCACGCAGCAGATCACTGATATCGGGTTCACCATTACCGCCGGCATCGTCATCAGGACCACGTGGACTGACATCCGACGCATGCAAAAAAGCTGCCCGCTCCAGCCCGATATCCACGAATGCTGCCTGCATACCCGGCAACACGCGACAGACCTTGCCCCGGTAGATCTTGCCGACAATGCCACGACGCCTGGCGCGCTCGACAAATACTTCCTGCAACACACCATTTTCCACCACCGCAACGCGGGTTTCCCTCGGTGTTACATTGATTAATATCTCTTCGCTCATATATCCCTTTCCATAACCGACTGTCTGCCAGGGCAAATACTATACAAGTGTAATTCCAAAATCTTTCAGCAAGGCTGCTGTTTCATACAGCGGCAATCCCATAACACCCGAGTAACTGCCCTCGAGCCGGCTGATAAAAATCGCGGCCAGCCCCTGCACCGCATACGCCCCGGCCTTGTCCCGCGGCTCACCGGTCTCCCAGTATGCCTCACATTCATCCACAGTTAACGTGCGAAATGTCACGTGACTGGTACTGATGCAGCTCGCCTCGTGATCAGCTGCCAGCGCAACCGCAGTAATGACCTGGTGGGTAGTGCCGGAGAGCGATTGCAACATGGCAAGTGCCGCCTCCCGGTCAGCCGGCTTGCCGAGCACGGCGTCACCACATACCACCAGTGTATCGGCACCCATCACCGCTTGTGAACGCCCTGCCGGCAATACCGCCCTGCCCGCCCGCGCCTTTTCCAGCGCCAGGCGCTGCACGCAGGCTTGCGGTGTTTCACCGGCTTGTTGCGTCTCGTCAATATCCACCGGCAGCAGTTCAAAGCGGACGCCGATCTGCTGCAATAATTCCCTGCGCCGTGGTGACTGCGATGCCAGGAAAATATTTGCCAGCCGGCTGTCAGAATTACCGGTATGCGTCGCTATGGTATTCATCAGGCAACCTTATCATGATCGATGGTACGGGTGACCTGCATTAATGGTCCATGCACGGTATAGCTGCTCGGACAGGATGACACGCACCAGCGGATGCGGATAGGTTAGCGCTGATAACGACCATTTCAGGTCGGCCCGCGCCAGACAGCCCGCTGACAGGCCATCCGGGCCACCCACCAGCAAGGCCACATCACGTCCGGAACCCAGCCAGTCCTGCAGCCGCCCGGCCAGCATTTGTGTTGACCAGCTCTGACCAGGCACATCGAGTGCCACCACCGTGCAGTCTTTGGGAATAGCAGCCAGCATCTGCCGGCCTTCTTCGTCAGCTGCCTGTTCAGGTGTTTGCGATTTGCGCCGCTTGCTCAGGGGGATTTCGACCAGTTGCAGTGTGCATTCGCGGGGCAGACGCCTGGCGTATTCACGGTAAGCCTCGGTCACCCATGTCGGCATGCGTGTGCCGACGGCAATCAGGTGGATGCGCATGGCGGTGCCCTGTCGGGGGTCTGGCTTGTAAACAGTTGCCTCATATTATTCCCTCTCCCCAACCGCGTCCTGCGTCGCCTAAAGCGCCTACTGTTGGTGCCCTGGCACCGACATCCCTGTCGGCGTCCCGGAGGGACAGGCGGCTGGAGGGGTAAATTTCCCGGAGGGAAAGGCGGCTGGAGAGGGAACCCTCCCCCTGCAAGAGGGACCGGGGGTATTTCCGGAGCAAAAGGAATCGGGGAGCAGGCGCCTCACCGCAGCAGTAAAAAACGGGAGGCAGGCCTTACCGGGAAACGAAACAATCAATGGAACAGTGATACTCAGGCACTGGCGTTGCTGCGGCCACCGACGGACCAGAGTTTTTCCAGTGCATAGAATTCCCTGATTTCAGGCATCATGACATGCACAACGACATCGGCCAGGTCAACCAGTACCCACTCAGCAGTTGTTTCACCTTCCACGCCCAGCGGTGTGCAGCCATGCTGCTTTGCCTGCACTACGACATGCTCGGCCAGCGCCTTCACGTGCCGGGTGGAGGTGCCACTGACAATTACCATGCGATCGGTAATCGAGGTCAGCTCGCGGACATCAACCACCCGGATATCGACGCCTTTCATTTCGTCCAGCGCAGCAACTACCACTTCCAGCAAACGGTCACTCTCTTTATTGTTCATTAAATCACTCATTGATTCTCAGCCACGCCATACAGGCTCTTGCTACGTACAACATCGAGTACACGCTCCGGCAACAGAAAGCCGGCGTCACCACCCGAGGCCAGCAACTTGCGGATTGCAGTCGAGGATATTTGCAGCTGGCTGACCGCATGAAAATACAGCAGACCGAATGATTGCTTGCCGAGTTTTTCGGGCTCCATAACCCGGTGCAGACGGATAAAATCAGCCAGCTCACCCTGTGTCGGTAACTGCGCGCCGGGGCGATCCAGTACCACCATGTGACAGTGATCCGTTAACTCGCGCCAGCGATGCCAGCTTGCCAGCACCTGAAAGGCATCCATACCTACCAGCAGGCACAGATCGACGCCAGGCATTTCCTCGCGCAGCGAGATCAGCGTATCCAGCGTATAGGACGGCCCTTCCCGGTCAAACTCGCGGGTGTCGACTTTGAATACCGGGTAATTTTCAACCGCTGCATTCAGCATGGCGACGCGTTGCTGTGGCGAGGCCTGTGGTTGCGGCCGATGCGGCGGCAACAGACTGGGAACCAGCCGAATTTCATCCAGACCAAGAAACTGTTGCACTTCGAGGGCCGGTCGCAGGTGACCATAGTGAACCGGATCAAAGGATCCGCCAAGAATACCAATCATATTGAAATGTCCGAAACTGCCGGCATCAGCTGCGAATGTGACCGTCGCCGATGACGATGTATTTGAGTGTTGTCAGACCTTCGAGACCTACCGGCCCGCGCACATGCAGCTTGTCAGTACTAATACCAATCTCGGCACCCAGCCCGTACTCGAAACCATCTAAAAACGGCTGGATGCATTGACCATCACCGAGCTGGAATCCACCTCGTGCAGAAAACGCTGCGCCCTGGTCAATGACTCGGTAATAATGACATCAGTATGACTGGAACCATGACGGGCAATGTGGTCCATTGCCGCATCCATGTCAGCAACCGTACGTATTGCCAGTATCGGCGCCAGGTATTCTTCGTCCCAGTCGGCTTCAGCCGCAGCGTTGATGTCGTCAACAATCGTGCGCGTCAGTTCACAGCCACGCAGTTCAACACCGGCATCGCGGTATTGCGTCACCAGTTCCGGCAATACCTGCGCAGCTATATCTTTGGCAACCAGCAGGGTTTCCATGGTGTTACAGGTCCCGTAACGCTGGGTCTTGGCATTCACGGCCACCTTGATAGCCTTGTCGATATCTGCCATGTCATCGATATAGGTATGGCACACACCGTGCAGGTGCTTGATCACCGCAATGGTGGACTCTGCACTGATGCGCTCAATCAAACCCTTGCCGCCGCGCGGCACGATAACATCGACATAGTCCTGCATGCGCACCAGCTCACCGACCGCAGCACGGTCAGTGGTCTCGACAACCTGCACGGCATCCGCCGGCATGCCCGCTTCACTCAGCCCCTGGTGAATACAACGCGAGATGGCCTGGTTGGAATGAATGGCTTCCGAGCCGCCACGCAGGATAGCGGCATTCCCGGATTTGAGACACAGACCGGCGGCATCCGCGGTAACGTTCGGGCGGGATTCATAAATAATGCCGATAACACCCAGTGGTACGCGCATACGGCCAACCTGGATTCCGGAAGGCCGGTAGTTCATTTCCGAGATACTGCCTACCGGGTCCGGCAGCAACGCGATTTCGCGCAGGCCCTCGGCCATCAGTGCGATGCGCTCATCATTCAGTTCCAGACGATCCAGCAGGGCTGAATCAAGGCCGCGATCGTTACCGGCGGCCAGGTCTTTCTGATTCTCGGCCTTGAGGTTATCAGCCGCTGCCTCGATGGCGGCGGCAATCGCCCGCAGCGCGGCATCTTTCATGCCGGAATCGGCACGGCCCGTCTCGCGTGCAGCGGCGCGCGCACGCTCGCCAAGCGAACGCATGTATTGCGGTATATCAGTGTTCAATGTTTCTGCTTTAGCATTCATGTCTTCATCTTCAGGCCATGTATTCAACAGGGCTGTCCTGCCTGCTTGATCACCGGCAAAACCGGCGCACCGGCCAGCTGCAGGGTCAATTGTAACAGTTCATCCCATGCCTTGCCCCCCGCCTGCCCCTTGCTGATACGGTCAATCAGCGCACAGTGCTGCAGCATGCCATTGCAGTCTGTCGCCCGCAGGCGCTTCAGGGCACCGCCGACCAGCGACTTGCGTGCCGCCCAGACACGATACTGGCCCAGTACTTTCTGTATCGACTGGCCGCTCTCTACCACGGCAGCCATCGATGCCAGCTGCCGAATTTCACGCGCCAGTGCCCAGATCACGATTTGCGGCACCACACCCTCGGCACGCAGGCCCTGCAAAACCCGCACGCTGCGCGCACCATCA
>JAOUCV010000455.1 GCA_029859555.1 Gammaproteobacteria bacterium | reverse complement strand
TTGAGGGAAGCTGCTCCTAGTACGAGAGGACCGGAGTGGACGAACCTCTGGTGTTCCGGTTGTCACGCCAGTGGCATTGCCGGGTAGCTATGTTCGGAAGGGATAACCGCTGAAAGCATCTAAGCGGGAAGCCCCTCCCAAGATTAGATCTCTCAACACTTGATGTTGTAAGGGCCCTTGTAGACTACAAGGTTGATAGGCTGGGTGTGGAAGCACAGTAATGTGTGAAGCTAACCAGTACTAATTGCCCGAGTGGCTTGGTCATATAACACCAAAGCCCTTTGTTTGACACGAAGAAGCTATTGACAGAATTACCAGTTGAGAAAAAGGCGAAAAAGGGGTCAGGTTAAATTTTCTCTGACCAGAATTTGAGCTTACCGCTTTTATTCCAGGAAAATTTAACCTGACCCCCTTTTCGATCCTTTTTCGCCAGTTTGCCTGGCGGCAATAGAGCATTGGAACCACCTGATCCCATACCGAACTCAGCAGTGAAACGATGCATCGCCGATGGTAGTGCGGGAGTTCCCGTGTGAGAGTAGGTCACTGCCAGGCGCCAATAAGGAAACCCCGATCTGTTTTGCAGGTCGGGGTTTTTTTTATGCGGCCGTCACTCGCATATTTCTCACGCTTACCTAGATCATTTGTCTTTTCGAATCATATAGACACGTCCTGGTTGAGACCTATAGTTTGAGTAGGTGTAAAAATTTTTTATCAGCCAGAAAGTTTGAATGAGAGCAACCGTGGGTGGAATGTTTTTCAGGCTTTTTGTCGCTTCACTGGCTTTTATCACTTTGGTTGCCTGTCAGACCAACACGCCGAAACGTACTGACCCGGCCAAGCACAGGCAAAAACTTGCGATAAGTTACGGATCCAGCGGTGCGGCGTTTTCTCATGACGGAAAGCTCCTGGCCCTGGCCAATCGTGACATTGTCTGGGTGATCGATTCCAGCACGCGGAGGGTTATCACTCGCGTCGAATCAGGGCGCTTTGGGCGGTTTGGCAACGCCAAGGGTTTGCTATTCATCGATAATCACCGTTTGTTGATTGGCATAGCAGGCGGTATCGTACTCATCGATATGTCGGATGACAGCTACCTCGACAGGTATCACTTCCCCAGTAAGTCGTATGTTCCGAGGGCAATGGCCTGGTCTCCCGCCACAAAAACACTGGCATTTTCCACTGGCGCCACGCCGCGACCGGTAAACCTGGTAAACATTACTGCAGCGGGTTTTGGCTCGACTACCGCCTTGCCTGGTGTAAATCATGTCCCCGCAGATCTATTGTTTAGCGATGATGGGCAGTTACTGGGGTTGGCAGGAGACGGCAGCGGAGTGCTCATTTTCGAACTTGCAAACGGAAATCTTGCAGGGGAACTACCCACCGAGGGATTCGTCAATGAACTGGCCCGGTTTGGTGATAATCGGTTGTTGGTGGCTGGTGCCGACCTGGCATTTTGGGCTTTCTACACCGACGCAGAATTAACGGCAATGGATGACCCGAATCTCCAGGGCCAGATCGACAGCCAGGTTGCAGTGCGGGTAGCGGGAGCCACTGCACTGGGCGTATTGACTGCGTTGCTCATACCCTTTGCTGCTTTCGCCGGCAGTCCGGAATTGGTGTTAATGACGGGAGAGGCAGCCGCTCACGTTGCTGCCAAGCCGGTGCACACTGCTGAAAGAGAATGGTGTGGCCGTAGCACCGCCATCACCCGGGACGGCAGATTGCTGGCGGATGTTTATCCCGGCATAACAAAGGAGGTGATCCGAATTATCGATGTGGAATCCAGCAAGGTGATTAAAAAAATCAATCCAATAGGTGACTACAGTTGCAACGTGCAATTCAGCCTGGACGGCAGCAAATTGCTGGTAACAACTAGTAATTACGCACGAATTTATAATACCGGCAACTGGACGTACTACGACCTGAAGCCAGAATAACCATCTGCGTTTAGCAATCCCTGGCCGATTTTACCTGAGCACGATCGCATGCCCAATCCGACCGTCGACCAGCACCTCCAGCGGATCTTCCAGCCGGACATGCCGGATGAACTCGGTCTCTGACACGGGTTCGATGGAATTGAGCCAGTCCCAGTCGAAATAGCAGTATTTGCTCGAGCT